>JAHDVN010000226.1 GCA_023384635.1 Thermoanaerobaculia bacterium | reverse complement strand
CTGGGCCTCGGTGAAGGGCTTGGAGAGCACTTCGTCGGCGCCGAGATCCGCGGCGTCGGCGCTGATCGTGGCTGGCAGCAGCGCCAGGCTGCCCGGTCCGCCGCGGGCGCGGGAGAAGACGTGCACGGTGTCGGCGGCGCCCGGCAGCTCGGTGCTCACGAGGACCAGCCGCGGGCGCAGCTCGGCTGCCCCGCGGACGGCCTCGTCGTGGTTCGCGGCGACCTCGACCGTCCAGCCGAGCGGCGCGAGGGTGTCGCGGATCCGCTCGATGGTGAGCTTTTCGGTCTCCACGACGAGGATGAGCGACATCGGGGCCTCCTGGCGCTGAACCGGGTCTTTGTAGCACTCCGGGCGCCGTCACGTCAATCCGGTTTCGCAGTCGAAACGCTTGTTCCGGCGCGACTTAGCGTAGGATCCGAGGTGGCTCCGGAACGAGCCGCCGCCCCGGGCGGCGCCCGGGGCGGAGAGGCGGACCGGCATGCCGACGGCGCTGCGGGGGAGGATCGACGGACGACCCCGCTCGGGGGAGGGCGGACGGGAGTGAGGGTCCTCGGGATCGACCCTGGGAGCCGCTTCACCGGCTTCGGGCTGCTCGCCCTCGAGGGGAGCCGGGTGGCGCTCCTGGAGGCAGGGCGAATCGTCCCGGACGCGGGCCTCCCCGTGCCGGAGCGGCTCGGCCGGCTCGCGGCGGGCCTCGCCGAGCTGCTCGACCGGCAGGCGGTGGACGTCGCCGCCGTCGAGCGCGCCTTCCACGGCGTGAACTCGCGCTCCCTGATCGTCCTCGCCGAGGCCCGCGGGGCGCTCCTCTCGGTGCTTGCCCAGCGCGGGATCCCGGTGTGCGAGTACGCACCGGCGGAGGTGAAGGCAGCGGTGGCGGGGGGCAGGGCGACCAAGGAGCAGGTGGGGCGGATGGTCGGGCTCCTGCTCGGGCCCGCCGGCCGGGGCCTTCCGGCCGACGCCGCCGATGCGGTGGCGGTGGCCCTGTGCTACTCTCGCAGGCGGCACCTTGACACGTTGTCGGAGCGCGGGGGAGTGGGCCCCGCGGCGTCCGGGAGAGCGCGTTGACCGGCCCCGCGAGCCGTGCTAGCGTGCCCCTCTGTCGCCGTCGACCCGTCGTGAACCCCCCCCGTCACCTGGCCATCCCCGCGGAGCTTCGATCCCAAGAGAGCCGCTCCTCGCGGCAGCGCCAATGACTCTCGACGTCGGACGGGAACTCGGCCCGCGGTAGGCGGGCCCAAACCTTCTAAGGAGGAAGACCGTGGGCACCTTCTGGGACTACATGCAGCAGGGCGGACCGGTGATGTGGCCGCTTCTATTCTTCTCGATCATCGCGCTGGCTTTCGCGATCGAGCGCTTCATCGCCCTGCGTCGCGCGCGGATCAACGTCAACGAGTTCCTGGCGAAGGTGCGCAAGGCGCTGATCGTCAACCGCTCGGTGCGTGACGCGGTCAAGATCTGCGAGCAGTACCGCGGTCCGGTCGCCTCCATCATGAAGGCCGGCCTCCTGAAGTACGGTCAGCCGAAGGAGGACGTCGAGAAGTCGATCGAGAACGCCGCCATGTACGAGACGGGCCGCCTCGAGCGGGGCCTGGTGGTGCTGGCGACGACCGCGAACATCAGCCCGCTGCTCGGCTTCCTGGGCACCGTGACGGGCATGATCAGCTCGTTCGACGCCCTCGCCAAGCAGGGTCTGCAGAACCCGGCCGCCGTCGCGGCGGGCATCTCCGAGGCCCTCATCACCACCGCCACCGGCCTCATCATCGCCATCCCGTTCCAGCTGATCTACAACTACTTCCAGACCCGGATCAACAAGTTCGTGCGCGACATCGAGACCGCCGCGAACATGCTGCTCGAGACTTTCGGCGAGATGGACCGCAGCGGCATCATGCCCGAGCGGGCCGACGCTCCGGTTGCGCCCAAGGTCGGCTGAGCCGCGGGAGCTGCGGCCATGCTACTGAAGACACGCCAGTCAAGGGGGGCGATCATCCCGACCGCCTCGATGGCGGACATCGTCTTCCTCCTCATCATCTTCTTCGTGTTGACGTTCAACGTCGACGTCGACAAGGCCCAGGTCGCGCTGCCGAAGACGAACCTGCGCTTCGAGGTGCCGAAGAAGTCCGCGGTGATCTCGGTCACCGAGGCCGGCCAGATCCGGGTGAGCAGCGGCGAGGAGACGTCCACCACCGTGAGCGGCTACGAGGACGTGCTCGCCTTCGCCGCCGAGCAGGTGGCCCGCGACGCCGACAAGGCCTTCATCCTCAAGGCCGACTCGCGGGTCCCCTACCAGACCATCGACCGGATCCTCGACTCGCTCAAGCAGGCGCGGGCCTCGGTCATCTACCTGCTCTCCGACCAGGAGACGGTGGAAGGCGCCGGCCAGGGGGGCTGAGACGATGAAGATGACCAAGCGCACCGTCAGCGACGAGATCCCCACCTCGTCGATGGCGGACATCACCTTCCTGCTCATCATCTTCTTCATGGTGACCAACACCTTCGCGGCCACCCGCGGGCTCGACTTCGCGGTGCCGAAGGAGGAGAGGAACACCCAGACGATCGAGAAGCAGGAGTCCGTGCTCCTGTCGGTCCACCCCGGCGGCCGCTTCGAGGCCGACGGGCGTGCGATCCGGCTCGACGAGATCCTCGACTACCTCAAGCCGAAGCTCGAGCGCGATCCGCTGAAACCGGTGATCATCCGCCCCGACCCGGAGTCCTCCTATGGCGACATGGTGAGGGTCTTCGACGTGCTGCGACAGGGTAAGGACAAGGGCGTCGAGGTGCGCAACATCTCGATCCCGACCCAGCGCGAGATCGAGCAGTTCTGGTACTGACCCGGAAGACGAGGCACTCGCGATGGCCATCGACAAGAAGAACCCACCGAACAGCAAGGGCAAGCCGGAGGAGGTCATCGACCTCGCCACGGCCGACCTGCAGACGTTCGCACGCGAGTACGACGAGGACCGCAAGGTCCTGCGCTGGTCCGTCGGATTGGCGGTCCTGTTCCACTTCGTGCTCTTCCTGATCCACCTCCCGGAAGTCGTCCACGAGGTGCGGGCGGCGGAGAAGCCGAAGGTCTACGTCGTGCAGCAGGTCCGGTTCAAGCCGCCCACGCCCCAGCAACAGCAGCAGGTGCTGCAGCCCCGGGCGCGGAAGGTGCCGATCCCCGACCCGACCCCCGACGAGCCGGAGCCGATCCGGACCGTGGACGAGATCGACCAGCAGATCGTCGACATCCCGGTCGACGACGTGCTCTTCGCGATCCCCTCCGGGCCGCCGCCCGAGAAGATCGACGACACCGTGCCGATGCAGGTCGGCGGCGACGTGCGGCCTCCGGAGAAGCTCGTGGCGCCGCAGCCGCAGTACACGGAGATCGCGCGCAAGGCCCGCATCCAGGGCGTCGTGATCGTGCAGGCGATCATCGACAAGGAAGGCAACGTCACGAACATCAAGGTCCTCAAGGGCCTGCCGATGGGCCTGGAGGAGGCCGCCGTCGACGCGATGAAGCAGTGGAAGTTCAGGCCCGCGACGCTCAACGGGCGACCGGTCACGGTCTATTACAATCTGACGGTGAACTTCAAGCTCCAGTAGGTCGACGTGGCATTCCAGGGTTCGCTCAAGGAGCTTCCCCTCCCCGACATCATCCAACTGGTGGCGGTGGGGGGGAAGACCGGCGCCTTCCAGCTGCGCAACGGCGCGGACGTCGGCCAGATCTTCCTCCGCAAGGGGCAGATCGTGCACGCGACGGCCGGGGCCCTCGAGGGTGAGGAGGCGATCTACGAGCTCGCGATCTGGCGCCAGGGGGAGTTCGTGTTCACCCCCGGCAAGGAGACCGAGATCGTCTCCATCGAGCGCTCGAACACCAATCTCCTGATGGAGGCGGCGCGCCGGATCGACGAGTGGCAGGTCCTCTCGAAGAAGATCCCGTCCACCCGGTTGGTGCCGGTGTTCACCCTCCAGGGGGCGCGCACCTCCGTCTCCTTCACCCCGCAGGAGTGGTCGCTCGTCTGCCGGATCGACGAGCGCCGCAGCATCGACGAGATCGCCATCGGCCTGAGCTCCTCGGCGTTCGAGGTGTGCAAGGTGCTCTACGGCCTCGTGACCTCGGGCCTCGTCACGCTGCGGGAGGATCTGCGGCGCTTCCAGAGTGAAGCGCTGCAGCGCAGGACGGCCGAGGAGCTCGGCCGGATGGCCGACGGAGTCGCTCAGACCGCTCAGCAGACCCTCGCGGGCAGCGACCGGCAGGGTGAGCTGGATGCCGCGATCCGGCTGGCGCGGGCGGAGATGGGGGCCGGAAGACCCGTCGACGCCCTGCTCGACCTCGTCCGCGCTGCCGAGAAGCTGATCTCGGCGACTTCGGGACCGAACCAGGCGAGGAGTTTTCTCGATCGCGTCGACCAGCTGGTCGGCGGCAGCTGAATTGCATACAGGGTTGGCTAGGCGAGGGATGACCGGAAGCTCGGTCGCGCCGCCGGCATCCCCGCAAGGCCGCCCTGTCGGCGGCGGGAGGTTGAAGATGGCGAAGACATGGGCTGGTTTCGCCCTCACCGGTCTGATCCTGGGCGCCTCGGCCGGCTGGGCCGGCTGGGACGAGGGTCTGGCCGCGTTCAAGGCCAAGAACTACACCCAGGCCGTCCGCGAGTTCGAGGGCGTGGTGGCCGAGCGGCCCGAGTGGCCGCAGGGCTATCTGATGCTGGGCACTGCGCTGCTCCGGGCCGACCGCACCGCCCAGGCCATCGAGGCGTTGCGCAAGGCGTACGACCTCGCCCCCTCGGACACCGGCGCGCAGCTGACCCTCGCCCAGGCCTTCGTGGCGGCCGGACGGCACGGCGATGCGGCGCAGCTGCTCGGCAAGGTGAATCAGTCGGCCCTGTCGAAAGAGCAGCAGGCGGCCTTCTCCAAGCTCTACACCGCCTCGCTCCAGCAGTCCGGCCAGGGCGCCAAGGCGCAGGCCGAGCTCGAGAAGGCGGCCCGCGCCAACCCGAACGACAGCGGCATCCAGTACCAGTTCGGCGTCGCGGCGCTCAACTCGGGCAACACCGCCCAGGCCGTGCAGGCCCTCGAGCGGGCGGCCCGGCTCGACGCCAAGAGCGCTCCCAAGCAGAAGGCCCTCACCCAGGCGCTGATCCGGCAAGCCCAGGAGACGGGCGGATCCGCGAACGACGCGATCTACGCCCGCGGAGTGGAGGCCGCACGGGCGCTGCTCGCGGTGGAGGACAACTACGACAACCGGTTGCTGCTCGGCGAGACGCAACTCGGCGCCAAGCAGTACGGGGCCGCCGCCGAGACGTTCGCCCAGGCCGCGAAGAGCAACTCCGCGGACTGGCTGCCGCTCTTCTACCAGGGCCAGGCGCTCACCGCCGCGGGCAACTACGAACAGGCGGCGAACGTGCTGCGCAGCGCCCTGGGGCGCGGCCCTGGCGGGCGTGACCAGGCGCGCATCCACAACCAGCTCGGCTTCGTCTTCGAGAAGCAGAAGAAGCTCAACGAGGCGGTCGCCGAGTACCGCGCCGCCGGCAACAACGGCGCCGCCGATCGGGTGGCCAAGAACGCCGAGATCGCCAAGCACAACGAGCAGGCTGCCGCCGAGGAGGCGAAGGCCAAGGAGCTCGCCGAGCAGGCCCGGAAGCTGCGCGAGGAGCTCGCCAAGCAGCCCGGCGGCGCCGCGCCGCCGCCGCGCTGACGGGTCGCCGCCGAGCTTCCCGCAACGGGGGGCCGGGGCGCCGCGCCCCGCCGCGGCGGGGGCCGGTTGACACCCGGCCCCCCGGGCGCGGGGGGGGGGGGGTGGGGAGGGGGCGCCCCG
>JAHDVN010000225.1 GCA_023384635.1 Thermoanaerobaculia bacterium | reverse complement strand
GCGGCGACGAACGCCGGAGCTCCGGCCGGCCGGCCCGTCGCGGTGCCCTTCCGGATGGCCTGGACCACGACTTCGTCGCCCTGCTCGGCCAACCAGGCCGCCCAATCGGAGACAGCACCGGGGAAGGGACGGGCCGGAGCCAGGGGCCCGGGGGGCGCAAGCCCGCAGTGCGCCGCCGCGCTGGACCACGGGAAGCGCTCCGCGTCCCGGACGATCCCGGCGCGCACCGGGTTCTGTTCCACGTAGCGCACGGCGGCCCACAGGTGCACGTTGTCGAGCGGCGCGGAGAAGTAGCGGTTCGCCCAGAGGTGCCCGTCCCAGCCCCGCTCCCGGTGGACCCTCCGGGCGTGGCGGCCATGGACCTCCCCGATCGCCCGGGCCAGCGACTCGCGATGGAGCGGCCTCGCGATCAGATGCACGTGGTTCGTCATGAGGCAGTACGCCCACAGCTCGAGGCCGTACCGCCCCCCAGCGCGGGCGAGGTCGCGCAGGTAGGCGTCGCAATCGTGAGCGCCGAAGAAGACCGCACCCCTACGGTTACCGCGGTGGGTGACGTGATGCGGGAGGCCGGGGACGACCAGGCGCGCGATCCGGGGCATCGCCCTGGAAAGACGCCATCGGCCCTCTCGATCTGTCGCGAGGAGAAAAGAGGGACAGGCACGAATTTCCGCTCAGCCCTCTGGGAAACCGCCGCCCGAGAGGGAAATGTGTGCCTGTCCCTCATTTCTCGGCCACAGGGCGGGCCAGGCCGCCGCGTCAGGCTGCAGGCGTGATCACGGCCTCCGGGGGTGGCAGCTGGGCCGGGTCGAGGAAGAGCAGCTCGATCGGCGCGCCGATCTCCGGGAACTCGAAGTAGGCGAAATCGAAGACGTCACCGGCGCTCCCCTCTTGGAGCATCGTGCGCCCCTGCCGCAGCAGCTCGGCCTTCGCCTCTCGCACCGCCTCGACACTGGGGTAGAAGAGGCAGACGTGGTGGAACCCCTCGCCGTGGCGCTCGAGGTGCTCGTCGTAGACCGACCGGCCACCGTGGGGCGCGATCAGTTCGAAGGTCGCCCCGCCGACCGTCGCCAGGGCGACGCGGAAGGAGAAGGGGCGCTCCTCGCCCCGCACCCGGCAGTCGGCCGGCGCGATCGTCCAGATGTTCCAGGGGCCGATCCCGAGCGAGTCGGCCAGGCGCTGCGCGGTGCCCTCGAGGTCGCGGACGAGGAAACAGGTGTGGTGCAGCGCGGTCGGTACCGGTGGGGCCATGACTCCTCCTCAGTCGAGCGGGATTCCCCGTTCCAGAGGGACTGCGGGGGTCCTCGGGGTTGCCGCCGCGGACCCTATCGCAGGGCGAGGCCGTTCAGACGAGCTCGAGGCGGAGCGGCAACGCCTCGGCGATCCGCTCGAAGTCGCGGTCGCGGGTGAGGAGGGCGGCGTCGGCCTCGACCGCGGCCAGCGCGATCAGGAGATCGACGAGCACCGCCTGCGTGCCGCGGCGAGCCAGCGTGAACCGGGCCTCGGCGGCGCGGCGCCAGACGTCGAGCGGCAGCGGCAGCCACTCGAGGGCGCCGAGCAGGCGCTCGAGCCGCCGCCACTCCGCCCAGCCCGGTGCGCCGGAGAGAACCTCCGCGAGCACGGGATCGCAGAGCCCCGCCTCCCCGGTCTACTCGTCGAGCCGGAAGTTCACGCTCACGTTGGCCTCCACCGCGGCGGGCTGGCCGCCGACGACCGGCGGCGTGAAGCGCCAGCCGCGCACCGCCTCGACCGCCCGCTCGGTGAGGCCCATCGGGAGCCCCTTGAGGACCGAGATCTCGCCGGGCCGGCCCTCGGCGTCGATCCGCACCTTCAGGATCACGACCCCCTGCACGCGCGCCGCCCTGGCCTCGTCGGTGTACTGCGGATCGGCGCCGGAGACCTTCTTGGGCGCGTCGGCGAGCTTCTGGGGATCGGCCCGCGAGAGCTCACGCCAGGCACGCGTCACCCCCAGCTCGCGCAGCCGCGCCTCCGGCACGCGGTGCACCTCGAAGACGCAGAAGATGAACGGACCGTCGGGACCGTCCATGCGGGTGGTGAGCGTCTGCCGCTCCCCGAGCTTCGCGCCCAGGCTCGGGGCGAAGATCAGCTCTCCGGCCCGGTAGAGCTGCAGCCGGGCGACCACGAACGTCGGATCGCGGGGAGAGGGCTGGATCTGCATCTCGAGGTCGTGGGTGGCCTTCCCGAAGGAGAAGGTGGCGGCGAGGCCGCCGCCGGTGTCCGGCAGCGGCGCGATCTGCCGCAGCACCTCCCCCAGCGCGCCGAGCTGGAGGAGCCCCTTGATCTCTTCGTCATCCGACCGGGGATCCCAGACCGCGATCGTCTCGGCCAGTTGGGAGGGGCTCAGGTAGACGCCCTCGACCGGCACCTTCTGCGGGTCCCTGCTCCCGACCAGCGCCGCGAAGTAGACGAGCAGGACGTCCCGCTCGGCGCCCGGCGGGGGCTCGACCGGTGTCGATGCCGCGAGGAGACCCGGAAGGGCGAAGCCGAGAGAGAGGAGGAGGACGACAGGGCGCTGGCGGACGATCTTCATGGCTCTCCTTTCGGGCTCTTCTGGGGCGGGTCGAGGGGGACCACGAGGCGGGTCCCCGACGAGAGGACGACGATCAGGGTGCGGGCTTCCGGCTGCGGTCGGAGCATCGCCGCCGTTTCGACCTCCTCGGGTGGCGCAGGAGGACCTGCTGGACGTGGCACGAGCCAGACGGCGAGTGCCGCGACCGCCAGGAGCGCCAGCGCGAACACCGGGCGCGGCCGGCGGGCGCCGAGGCGCGCGGCGACGCGCTCTCGCGCGGCAGCCGCCGGCCGGCCGGGCTCGCGGTCGAGCCAGGGGCGGAGGATCTCGCGGGGATCGTGGGCAGGACCTCGAGCCGGATCGCGCATGGTCAACTCCCGAGGAGAGCCTCGAGCCGACGGCGCGCCTGGTGGCGCAGCACGCGCACGGTCGACGGAGCGATATGGAGCAGGTCGGCGATCGCCGCGTCGGCGACGCCGTCGAGCTCCGAGAGAACGAAGACGAGCCGCTGCCGCGGCGTGAGCGCCCCGAGAAGAGCCGTTGCGTCGAGCCGGGAGGGCATCGGCTCGGCGGCCGGCTCCGCGACTCGGGTGAGGGGCACGAAGCGGCGCAGGCGGGCACGCCGCACCGCCCGGCGCACCAGCCCCCGCCGCAGCCACGAGTCGAAGCGGGCCGGGTCGCGCAGCCAGCCGAGCTTGCGCCAGGCGGCCACGAACGCCTCCTGCGCCACGTCCTCGGCCTCCAGATCCGAGGCCAGGATGGCCCGCGCCAGCCGCACCGACTCGCCCCAGAACAGCTCGAGGAGCCGTCCGAACGCCTCCGCGTCGCCGCCGCGAGCCGCCTCGACGTCGGCGACCCAGGGCGGCGCGGCAGAGCCCTCCAGAGCGAGCGCGTCCATTCGTCGAATGAGAGACCTCGACCCACCCGGCAGTTTAGATGCGGGCAGCCGAAAAGAGGGACAGGCACACATTTCCGCCACTGCCCGCGGCCGGGCAGCCCGGGCTGGGGAAATGTGTGCCTGTCCCTCTTTTCCCGGACGGTGACGCCGCGGCGCGGCATCGGCCTACCCTCGCGGGTAGCGCCGCGGCGGGGCGGAGCGCCACCCGGCGGGAGGTCGTCCGGCTCCTCGGGCTCGGATAGTTTTCTCCGGTATCCACACGCGCGGAGCCACAGGGGTCCCACGCGGACGCAGCCAGTCCCGCGCCCCGGTCCCGCCCCACCCCGTCCGGAGGCCACATGCCCAGCGCCCTCGACCGCGAGACGCTCGACCTGACCATCGAGGCGATCCGCGACTTCGCCCGCGAGCAGTTCCCGCAGGAGGTGCTCCTCGACCTCGACGCGAGCGACGAGTTCCCGGAGGCGAAGGTGCGGGCGATGTGCGGCGGCGAGCTCGGCGTCCAGCTCCTCTTCATCCCCGAGGCCTACGGCGGCATGGGGGGCGGCGCCTTCGACGTCTACCGGGTCTGCGAAGCGCTGGCGGCGGTGGACGTCGGGGTGGCGACCGGCGTGCTGGCGACCTTCCTCGGCAGCGATCCGATCCACTTCGGCGGCACCGAGGAGCAGAAGCTGCGCTGGCTCGGGGCGATCGCGGAGCGCGGCCTGCTCATGGCCTACGCCGCCACCGAGCCGGAGGCCGGGAGCGACCTCGGGGCGCTGCGCACCACGGCGACGCCGGTCGAGGAGGAGGGGCGCGTGGTCGCCTACCGCCTCGACGGCAACAAGCAGTGGATCAGCAACGGCGGCTTCGCCGACCTCTACAGCGTGCTCGCCGCCGCCCCCGGCGGCCCGAGCTGGTTCGTGGTCGAGAGGGGCACGCCCGGGCTCTCCCACGGCAAGCCGGAGGACAAGCACGGCATCCGCGCCAGCAACACGGCCGAGGTGACGCTCGACGGCGTCGTCGTGCCCGCCGACCGGCTGGTGGGCGGCGTCGAGGGGCAGGGGCTGGTGCAGGCGCAGATGGTCTTCGGCTACACCCGCCTCATGGTCGCCGCCTTCGGGCTCGGCGCCGGCTGGGCGGCGCTCGACCGCGCCCTCCCCTACTCGACCGCCCGCATCCAGGCTGGCGGCCCGCTCTCCGAGAAGCAGGGCTACACGCACAAGCTGATCGTGCCCCATGCGGTGCGCCTCGAGACGGCGCGCGCCTACATCGAGGAGACCGCCGAGCGGATCGACCGCGGCGAGGGGAACCTGAACACCGAGGGGGCGATCGCCAAGTACCTGGCGAGCGAGGCCGGCCTCGCCGCGGCCGACGCGGCGATCCAGGCCCTCGGCGGCTACGGCTACACGCGCGAGTACATGGTGGAGAAGATCCGGCGCGACGTGCGCATCACCACGATCTACGAGGGAACCTCCGAGATCATGGAGATGACGATCGCCCGCGACCGCTGGCAGCTCCACCTCAAGACGCGTGGCGAGCAGTACGCGACCGAGGCCGCCGCCGCCGCCGCGCTCGCCCGCCGCCAGCCGGGCGTGGGGGCCGAGGCCGCCGCGCTCGCGCTCGCCGCCCTCGGCGTGCTCTTCGAGCGCTGCCGCGTGGCCCGCCTGACGCGCCACCAGCACCTCCTCTTCCGCCTGGGCGAGCTCACCGCCGCGGTGGAGGGAGCGGCGGCGCTCGCGCGCCGAGCCGCCCGCGCCGCCGCGGGCGAGCTCGACGCGAAGACCGATCGCCGCCTCTCGCCCGCTGCGCTCGCCCTCGCCGCCCGCATCGCGGCCCGCGACGCCGCTCGGGGGGTGGCGACCGACGGCGCCCGCTGGCTGCTCGCCGCCGGCGAGGGGAGCGACCCCGCGGCGCTCGCCGGAGCGCTGCGCCTCGAGGCCGCCCTCGCCGCCCAGACCGGCCTCCTCGAGGATCTCGACCGCTTCGCCGACCATCTCTACGGGCGCACCGGCGCCTGATTCGCCCCGCTTCCGGAGAACCCGACATGTCCGACTCCACCGCTCGCCGCGCCGTCGCCATCGTGGGCCTGGGAGGGATCCTCCCCGACGCGCCCGACGTCCCGACCTTCTGGCAGAACGTGCAGGAGGGGCGCTACAGCATCACCGAGACGCCGCGCGACCGCTGGGACCCCGACCTCTACTACGACCCGGACCCGCGGACCCCGGACAAGACCTACTCGAAGATCGGCGGCTGGGTGCGGAGCTTCACCTGGGATCCGCTCGCCTGGAAGCTGCCGATCCCGCCCCGGGTCGCGGCCGAGATGGACAACACCCAGCGCTGCGCGGTGGCCGCGGCGCGCGAGGCGCTCCTCGACTACGGCTACCCCGGCCGCCC
>JAHDVN010000224.1:5519-5834 GCA_023384635.1 Thermoanaerobaculia bacterium | reverse complement strand
AACGTATTCACCGCGGCATGCTGATCCGCGATTACTAGCGATTCCGCCTTCATGCACCCGAGTTGCAGAGTGCAATCTGAACTGAGACGGCTTTTGGGGATTGGCTCGCCATCGCTGGCTTGCATCCCACTGTCACCGCCATTGTAGCACGTGTGTAGCCCAGCCCATAAGGGCCATGAGGACTTGACGTCATCCCCACCTTCCTCCGGCTTGTCACCGGCAGTTCCTTCAGAGTGCCCGCCCAGACGCGCTGGCAACTGAAGGCGAGGGTTGCGCTCGTTGCGGGACTTAACCCAACATCTCACGACACGAGCT
>JAHDVN010000224.1:0-5428 GCA_023384635.1 Thermoanaerobaculia bacterium | reverse complement strand
TTACAGCGTGGACTACCAGGGTATCTAATCCTGTTTGCTCCCCACGCTTTCGCGCCTCAGCGTCAGGATCGAGCCAGATGGCCGCCTTCGCCACCGGTGTTCTTCCCAATATCTACGAATTTCACCTCTACACTGGGAATTCCACTACCCTCTCCCGGCCTCAAGCCGGGCAGTTTCAAAGGCAGTTCCTCGGTTGAGCCGAGGGATTTCACCTTTGACTTACCCAGCCGCCTACGCGCCCTTTACGCCCAATAATTCCGAATAACGCTCGCCCCCTCTGTATTACCGCGGCTGCTGGCACAGAGTTAGCCGGGGCTTCCTCTGGAGGTACCGTCAAGGTCGCCGGCTGTTAACCCGCGACCGTTCGTTCCCCCTAACAGGAGTTTACAACCCGAAGGCCTTCATCCTCCACGCGGCGTTGCTGGATCAGGCTTTCGCCCATTGTCCAATATTCCCCACTGCTGCCTCCCGTAGGAGTCTGGACCGTGTCTCAGTTCCAGTGTGGCCGTTCACCCTCTCAGGCCGGCTACTGATCGTCGCCTTGGTGGGCCGTTACCCCACCAACAAGCTAATCAGCCGCGGGCCCCTCCAGAAGCGCCAGCTTGCAAGCATAGGCCGGCTTTCCTCGCGAGGCCGAGACCTCGCGAACGTATGCGGTATTAGCCCGAGTTTCCCCAGGTTATCCCCCACTTCTGGGCAGGTTACCCACGTGTTACTCACCCGTCTGCCGCTCTACTCGGGGCCGAAGCCCCTTTCGCGCACGACTTGCATGTGTTAGGCACGCCGCCAGCGTTCATTCTGAGCCAGGATCAAACTCTCCAGTTTGGATCCTGCAGACCACTCGGGCCGGCTAAGGACCCGGCGGTCGTTGTTACTGCGTAACTCTCGGGCCTGCCTCGCGGCGGCCCAAGGAATTGGCGTCGAACTTCCTCTGTTCAGTTTTCAAAGAACCGGCGCGCCGTTCCCCGGCGCGGATCTGCGACTCTAGCGATCCGTCACAGCGATGTCAAGCCCCCCGAGGTCGCTTTCGCGCTCCTCGCCCGTCCGAGTCCCTGCCAGGGATGGGTGCGGCGTACCGCCGGGGCCTCCGCGCCGCGTTTTCACCTGCTCCGCAGCGGGAAGAGGAGAGTACACCGGGCCGATTAGGGGCGTCAAGCCCCCTGCGGGAAGACCACCCGCCGCCCCTCGACCCGCCACCGCCGGCCGAGCAGGAGCCGCACCGCCTCGGGGTAGGCCCGGTGCTCCTCGGCGAGGATCCGCGCGGAGAGGGAGGCCAGGTCGTCGTCCTCCCGCACCTCCACGGCCCTCTGCACGACGATCGGGCCGGCGTCGAGCCCGGCGTCGACCAGGTGGACGGTGCAGCCGGTGACCCGCACGCCGTGCGCCAGCGCCTGCTCCTGCGCCCGCAATCCGGGAAAGGCCGGCAGCAGGCTCGGGTGGACGTTGAGAATCCGCTCCGGGAAGGTCTCCACGAAGCGGCGCGACAGCAGGCGCAGGTAACCCGCGAGACAGACCCACTCGACCCCGGCCGCCCGCAGCGCCGCCAGCACCGCCCCCTCGTGCCGTTCCCGGTCTGCGAACGCGCGGTGCGGGATCGCCACCGCTTCGAGGCCCAGGTCCCGCGCGCTGGCGAGGCCCGGCGCCTCGTCGGCGTTGGAGACGACCAGCGCCACCCGCGCCGGCACCTCCCCGCGCTCCATGGCCCCGTGCAGGGCGAGGAAGTTGCTCCCCCGGCCGGAGAGCAGCACGCCCACGCGCACCGGGGCCTCCGGCCGCGGAGGGACGGGGGCGGTCACGGCCCACCCTCCAACGCGCCCTCCGTGAGACCCAGGTCGTAGACGACTCCCCCCTCGCCCTCCCGCACCGTGCCGATCGGGTGGATCCGCTGCCCCGCCGCGGCCAGGCCCCGCGACAGCTCTCGCATCGCGTCGGGCGCCACGACCGCCACCATCCCGATCCCCATGTTGAAGACGCGGAGCATCTCCTCGAGCTCGATGTCGCCGCGCTCCTGCAGCACGCGGTAGGGCGCCGGCACCTCCCAACTCCCGAACCGGATCTCGGCCGCGAGCCCGCGTGGCAGGACGCGCGGCAGGTTGTCGGTGAGCCCGCCGCCGGTGATGTGTGCAAGGGCGTGCAGGCCGGGATGGGAGAGGAGCGGACGGAGCGGCGCGAGGTAGGAGAGGTGCGGCGCGAGCAGCCAGTCGCCGACCCGGCGCCTCTCGGGATCGCCCGGAATCCGGTCGCGCAGGCCGAGGCCCATGGTCTCGAAGAACACCTGGCGGGCGAGCGAGTAGCCGTTGGTGTGCAATCCCGCCGAAGGGAACCCGAGCAGGAGGTCGCCGGCCCGCACACGCGAGCCGTCGAGCAGCGCGCCGCGATCGGCGAGACCGACGATGAAGCCGACCAGCTCGTAGTCGCCCGGCTGGTAGAAGCCCGGCATCTCGGCGGTCTCCCCGCCGAGCAGCGCGCAGCCGTTCTCCCGGCAGCCCGCGGCGACCCCGCGCACGAGCTCGACCAGCCGGTCCGCATCGAGCACGCCGGCACCGACGTAGTCGAGGAAGAAGAGCGGCACTGCCCCCTGGACCAGGATGTCGTTGACGCAGTGGTTGACGAGATCGCGCCCGACCGTGGAGAAGTCGTCGGCCATCCGCGCGACCGCGAGCTTCGTCCCCACGCCGTCGGCCGAAGCGACCAGCACCGGCTCGGCGAGGCCCGTGAGATCCGGCCGGAAGAGACCGCCGAAGCTGCCGATCTCCGAGAGGACGGCGGGGCCGAAGGTGCCGCGCGCGAGCTTCCTCACCTCGGCCAGACCGCGCTCCTGGGCCGCGATGTCGACCCCGGCGCGGGCGTAGGCGCTGGGCTTGCGGGAGCGGGCCATCTCGTCAGCGCCCCTCTTCCTCGCGCGGGAAGAGCGCCGCCTGTGCCCGCTCCTCGCCCGCGGGCGGCACGCGGTAGTCGCCGGTCCAGCAGGCGGTGCAGAAGCTCTCCCCGGGGCTCCGCACGGCGGAGAGCAGACCCTCCAGCGAGAGGTAGCCGAGCGAGTCGGCTTCCACGAACGCCCGGATCTCCTCGATGTCCGAGCGGGCCGCGATGAGGTCGGTGCGGGTCGGCGTGTCGATCCCGTAGTAGCAGGGCCAGCGCGTCGGGGGCGAGGAGATTCGCAGGTGCACTTCCCGCGCCCCCGCCTCCCGCACCATGCGCACGATCTTGCGCGAGGTCGTCCCGCGCACGATCGAGTCGTCGACGAGCACGATGCGCCGGCCCTCGATCACCCCGCGCACCGGGTTGAGCTTGATCTTGACGCCGAAGTTCCGGATCGACTGCTTCGGCTCGATGAAGGTGCGGCCGACGTAGTGGTTGCGGATCAGGCCGAACTCGAGCGGCAGGCCGGACTCGCGGCTGAAGCCGAGCCCGGCGAGCAGGCCGCTGTCGAGAACCGGCACCACGAGGTCGGCCGCAGCCGGCTGCTCGCGCGCCAGCTGCGCCCCCATGCGCCGCCGTACCTCGGACACGCTCTCGCCGAACAACAGGCTGTCGGGTCGCGCGAAGTAGACGTGCTCGAAGACGCAACGCGTGGGCCGTACGGTGCCGCGCAGCCGGTGGCTCTCGAGCTCGGGCGAGCCGAGGCGCAGCGCGATCACCTCGCCGAGCTCCACCTCGCGCACGGTGCGCGCCCCGAGAAGGTCGAAGGCGCAGCTCTCCGAAGCGAAGCAGGGGGCGCCATCGAGGTCGCCGAGGAGCAGGGGCCGGAAGCCGTGGCGGTCCCTGGCCGCCACCAGCACGTTTTCCCCGAGGAGGAGCAGCGAGAAGGCTCCCTCGACCTGCTCCAGCGCGACCATCAGCGAGTCCACGAGGTCGCGGCGCGGATTGCGCGCCATGAGGTGAAGCACGACCTCGGTGTCGCTCGTGGTCTGGAAGATCGATCCCGAGCGCTCGAGCTCGCGGCGCAGCTCGCGGGCGTTGGTGAGGTTGCCGTTGTGCACCAGGGCGAGGGTGCCCATCGAGGTGCGGACCACGATCGGCTGGGCATTGGCCACCACGCTGGAGCCGGCCGTCGAGTAGCGCGTGTGGCCGATCGCCCGGCGCCCCGGGAGGCGCCGCAGGACCTCCTCGCGGAAGATCTCCGCCACGTGCCCCATGCCGACCTGCACGGCGAGGCGGCCGTCGTCGTCCCCGGCGGCGATGCCGGCGCTCTCCTGGCCCCGGTGCTGGAGCGCGTAGAGGCCGAGATAGGCGAGGTTCGCGGCGTCGTCGTGACCGCCGATCCCGAAGATGCCGCACATCGCTCTCGAGCCTACCCCGATCCGCCGCCGCTCACAGGCCGAGCGCCAGCGGCAGCGCCGTCGACCAGATCCGCTCGAGCTCCGCCACCTCGGCCGCGAGCACGCCGCCGTCGAACTCGACGCGCAGCTCGCCGCCACCCACCTCGCCCGCTTCGTGGGCCTCGACCCCGGCCTCCTCCGCCATCCGGAGGACCCTCTCGGCGTACCGTGGCGGCACCGCGACGACGGCGCGCGCCTGGCTCTCCGCGAAGAGGTCGGCGGGGCCGATCCCCGGAAAGCGGAGCGTGGCCCCGAGACGGCGCGGGAAGGTGGCCTCCGCGAGGGCCACTGCCAGGCCGCCCTCCGCGAGGTCGTGGGCGGTGCGCAGCAGAGCTTCTCCGACCAGCTGCCGCAACAGCCGCGCCAGGCGTCCCTCGGCGTCGAGATCCACGGCGGGCGGCCGGCCCCGCTCGATGCCGTGCAGGAGCCGCAGGTAAGCGGAGCCCCCGAACTCGGGGGCGGAGGCGCCGAGCAGCAGGACCCGGTCGCCGGCGCGGGAGAAGCCCCCCTCCGGCAGGTTGCCGAGGTCGGGCACCAGACCCACCATCGCCACCGTCGGCGTGGGGTGGATCGACCGCCCCTCGGTCGTGTTGTAGAGGGAGACGTTGCCGGAGACCACCGGCACCTCGAGGGCGCGGCAGGCCTCGGCCATCCCGCGCACGCACTCGCGGAACTCCCACATCACCTCGGGGATCTCCGGGCTGCCGAAGTTCAGGCAGTCGGTGAGGCCCACCGGCTCGGCCCCGACGCAGGCCAGGTTGCGGACCGCCTCGGCCACCGCCTGGGCGCCCCCCCGGCGCGGATCGAGGTGACAGTAGACCGGGTTCACGTCACAGGTCATCGCGAGGCCCATCGGCGTGCCCTTGAGCAGCAGCACCGCGGCGTCCGCCCCCGGGCCGGCGACGGTGCTCGTGCGCACCGTGTGGTCGTACTGGCGGTAGACCCACTCCTTGCTCGCCAGCTCCGGGGTCGCGAGCAGCCGCCGCAGGGCCGCGGCGGGGTCGTCGGGCACCGGCACCTCCGGCGGTGCCTGCCGCGCGGCGAGGTCCGGCGGTTCGGCCACCGGCCGCCGGTAGACCGGCGCCTGATCGGTGAGCGGGCCGATC
>JAHDVN010000223.1 GCA_023384635.1 Thermoanaerobaculia bacterium | reverse complement strand
GAGAGCTGCGTGGCGGTCGAAACGTTCACCGTGCGCAGCACCCCGGTGGCGCCGCACGCGACTCCGCTCTCCACATAACTGCCGCCGTCGCTGGGTGCGGTCGGCGTCGGTGAGGGTGTCGGCGTCGGCGTCGCCTGCGTCAGGGTATCGGTCACGGTGAATGACACGGTCAACGCCGTCCCGGAGCTGCCGGACGCGCCGGCCGCGCTGTACGGAGTGACGATCAGCGTGCGCGAGCCGACCGGTGGTGTCCACGGGTTGTAGTCGCCATTGGTATCCCCCGCGATCGTGTACGGCACGATGCTCTCGGTTTGAATGCGCTTGCCGTCGAGGGAGAAGACGACGCTGCCGACGGAGCCGGCGACCTCGGCGCGCACGCTAAGGTTGCGAGTCGGCAGCGTGGCGAAGTCCAGTGTGGCGCCGTTGACGAGCGGCCACAGGTCGCGATCGGTGTCCGCGTTGACCAGCATCAGCTGCGTGACGGCCATGGTCTCCGCCGCGGTCGTCGGCGTAGGCGTGGGGGTCGATGTCGGCGTGGGCGTCGGTGTCGACGTCGCCGTGGCGGTCTTGCCTGGAACGAACGACGCATCGGTGGTCAGCAGCAGCTGATCGATGCGGAGCCCATCCTCTCGCATCCAGACGTTGATCGTGTGGGTTCCCGCGCTCCGGATGGAAAGGGTCGCCACCGGTCCATCGAGCGTGGTCTTCGTCCAGACCCACGCGCCTTTCGTGTTGAATTGAATGCGGTCCGCGCTGGAAACGGCCGCCCCGTTCAAGCCGACGTGTACGGAGTCGTCCCCGCCGCCGGTCGCCCAGCCCCGGACCCAGACGTGGTACGTGCCGGTCGTGGCGACATGCACGTTGAACTGGAGCTCCGGGCTCTGGGTCGTGTGCCCGGCGGTGAGCTCGCCGGCGGTGACGTCGAAGAAGGAGACCGGAACCACCTCGCCGTCGTAGAGGGCGACGATGCCGTGCACGGGTCGCACCCAGGGACCCGTCCCCGTCCCCCAGCGCATCGTCTTCGCCCACTGGAGGCCGGCGAGCAGGCGCGGCAGGAGCTCGGCGAGGACCTCCACGGTGCCCCGCCCCGGCAGGTGGCGCACCGCCGCCAGGTACTCGCCCTTCTCGGACCGCCGGCGCGCCAGCGCGCCCACCTCGACCCCGCAGCGCCGCGCGAACCCCTCGGCCGCCGGCGTCGGCGTGCCGTCGGGCCGGAAGCCGGCGGAGACCGGCGGACCGAGCACCTCCTCGTCGCGATCCGGCTCCCGTCCGGGCAGGCCTTCGAGAACCAGGACGAGCCGCCGCGGCGTGAAGGTGGAGAGCACCGAGGCCGGCGGCATGCGACGCGCCATCAGCTCTTCGAAGATCCGGGACCCCAGCTCCTGGGTCGCCGGCGGCAGCATGCGAGCCGGGATCTCCTCGGCCCGCACTTCGAGCAGGAACTCACCGCGCGTCATGGTCGGCCTCCGTCTGTGCGAGCAGCGGGAAGCCGAGCCGCTCGCGGCTCGCCAGGTACTCGCCGGCGCAGGTCACCGCCAGGTCCCGCACCCGCTTCATCAGTCCCACCCGCTCGGTCACCGACACGGCGCCGCGGGCGTCGAGCAGGTTGAAGAGGTGGGAGCACTTGAGGGCGCACTCGTAGGCGGGCAGCACCAGCGCCGCCTCCAGGCAGCGCCGCGCCTCGCGCTCGTAGCCGTCGAACTGCTGCTGCAGGAAGGCGATGTCAGCCACCTCGAAGGCGTAGCGCGACGCCTCCACCTCCTCCTGGTGGCGCACCTGGCGGTAGGTCGGTCCCCTCGGCACCCAGCGGATGTCGTAGATCGACTTCGCGAGCCCCAGGAACATGGTGATCCGCTCCAGCCCGTAGGTGATCTCGCAGGAGATCGGCTCGAGGTCGATCCCCCCCGCTTGCTGGAAGTAGGTGAACTGGGTGATCTCCATCCCGTCGAGCATCACCTGCCAGCCGACGCCCCAGGCGCCGAGGGTCGGCGCCTCCCAGTTGTCCTCCTCGAAGCGCAGGTCGTGGAGGCGCAGGTCGATTCCCATCGCCTCGAGGCTCCGCACGTAGAGCTGCTGGACGTCGGCGGGCGAGGGCTTGAGGATCACCTGGAACTGGTAGTGCTTGTGCAGCCGGAACGGGTTGTCGCCGTAGCGCCCGTCCGCGGGGCGCCGGGAGGGCTGCACGTAGGCCACCCGCCACGGCTCGGGCCCCAGCACGCGCAGGAAGGTGTCCGGGGCCATGGTGCCGGCGCCGACCTCGAGGTCGTACGGCTGCTGCAGCACGCAGCCGGCATCGGCCCAGAACCGGGACAGGGCGAGGATCAACTCCTGGAAGCTCTGCATCGTCGTCTCCGTTGCTCTCGACTCAGGCGCCCTGCAGCGTGCGCGCCATCACCTGGTAACTGCGCAGCTCCTGCTGGAGGAAGTGCCGCCGCACCGCCGTGGCCAGCCGCTCCACCGCTGCGAGAGCGGCGGCCGTGAACCCCTCCGC
The DNA here is from genome assembly GCA_023384635.1 of Thermoanaerobaculia bacterium. Taxonomy (GTDB): domain Bacteria; phylum Acidobacteriota; class Thermoanaerobaculia; order Multivoradales; family JAGPDF01; genus JAAYLR01. The sequence goes on along the minus strand of JAHDVN010000223.1, from coordinate 3,403 downwards.
CGCCATCCGCGGGAGCGGCAGCCGCGCGGCCGCCGCCAGGAACCGGAGGGCCTCCGGCGGCACCGTTTCCCCACCCGGTCCGCCGCATGCCGCACAGACCAGCGACTCGCCGCCGCCGACCAGCCGCGCTCCGCCGGCGAGCTCCGCGCCGCAGACGGGACAGGGAGAGGGAAACGGGAAGACCCCCGCCAACCGCAGCAGCCAGACCTCGAAATAGCGCGTCGCGAGCCCCGGCCCGGTGCCCGCGAGCAGCGCCTCGACCGTCGTGTCGAGGAGCCGGTAGAGCAGCTCCTGGGGCTCGCCCTCCGGCGCGAAGGCCCGCACCGACTCCGCCAGATAGCTCGCCGTGAGCAGCCCCTCGAGGGTTCCGAGGAACCCGTCGGCGGGCCGCAGCAGCTCGACGCTGGTCACCCGCGCGAGCTCCCGCCCCTCCCTCTCGAGCCACTGCAGATCGACCTTGGAAAGGAGCTGGAGCTGCCCGGCGTGGCGACTGTAGCGGCGGCGCGCGCCCCGTGCAACCCCCCGCAGCGAGCCCGCCTCGCGGGTCAGGAAGGCGACGATGCGGTCGGCGTCGCCGAGCGGCTGGACGTCGAGGATCAGCGCCTCGGCCCGCCGGAACCGCACGGTGCCTCCGCTCCGCTCTGCGCGGGGTCCCGGCGAAACGCCGCGGCGCGAAACGGGGGGCGCACTACCCCCCTCCGCCGGCGAGGTGCCGGGCGAGCCAGACGGCGAGCCCGAAGTAGATGAGGATGCCGGTGATGTCGGTGACCGCCCCGAGGAGCGGTCCGGAGGCCGCGACCGGGTCGAAGCCGAGCCGGCGGAGCAGGGGCGGCAGCAGCGCCCCCACCACGGCCGCCACCGTGAGGGCGAGGAAGAGCGCGAGGCCGACCACCACCCCGAAGACCGGGTTCCCCTCGAGGAGCGCCGCGAGCGCCCCGAGCAGCAGGGCGCAGGCGCCGCCGAGGACCGCTCCGACCCCGGCCTGGGCGAGGACGAACCCCCCGACGCCGCGCTCCCCGCTGCCGAGCCGCCCGGCGGCGAGGCTGCGCACCGCCACGGTCGAGGCCTGCCCCCCGATGGCGCCGCCGAGGCCCATGATCACGGGCACGAAGGCGAGCAGCCCGACGAGCTCCAGCAGCCCGGCCTGGAAGCGCGCGAGCAGCAGGCCGCTCGCCAGCAACAGCACCGTGGCGGCGAGCAGCGAGGGCAGCCGGTAGCGGGCGATCCGCAGCGGCGCCCGCTCGTAGAGCAGCTCCTCTTCGGAGGTGCCGGCCATGCGCAGGAGATCCTCGTTCGCCTCCTCCTTGACCACGTCGACGATGTCGTCGACGGTGACGATGCCGACGAGATGGTTGCCGTCGTCCGTCACCGGGATCGCCAGCAGGTCGTAGCGGGCCGCGAGCTGCGCCACCTCCTCCTGGTCGGTCTCGGTGTGCACCTTGATCATCGCCCGCGTCATGATCTCGCCGAGCTGCTTGTCCGGCGGCGAGAGGAGCAGCTGGCGCAACGAGGTCACGCCGACGAGATGGCCGTCGTCGTCGACCACGTAGAGGTAGTAGATGATCTCGACGTCGCGCTGCTCCTGGATGGCGGCGATCGCCTCGCGGACCTTGACCCCCTCCGGCAGGGAGAAGAGCTCGGTGTCCATGATCCGGCCGGCGGTGTCGGCGCGGTACGCGAGGTGGGTCTGCACTTCGCGCAGGTCGCGCAGATCCACCAGCGAGACGACCTCCTCGCGCAGGCCCTCGGGCAGGGCGTCGACGACGTAGACCGCGTCGTCCACCGGCACCCGCTCGAGCACCGCCGCGATCTCCTCCGGCGTCAGCTGCTCGAGCAGCGCGTGCCGGTGGGTGGGCTCCATCTCGGTCAGGACCTCGCCGGCGCCGTCCGGGAAGTCGGCGCTCAGGATCCGGAAGAGCTCGAGCCGCTCGGCGCCGTCGAGCAGGTGCATGAGCCCGGCCATGTCGACCGGCCGGACCCGTCCGAGGAGGTTGGAGATGTTGGCCCGCGCCCCGCGCAGGAGCAGCTTGCGCAGCGTCTCGAGGAGGACTTCCTGGCGGCGGGAGGCGGCCGAGCCGGTCATGGCGGCGGGGATGGTAGCACGCGGCCGCGCGCTCCCGGCCGCGTCAGAGGCCGCTGTCGCGCCCGAGCTCGGCAAGGCGCCGCGGGTCCTCGCGCCAGTCCGGCTCGCAGCGCACGTGCAGCCCGAGGTAGACCTTGCGCCCCAGGTACTCCTCGAGGTCGAGGCGGGCGGCGGTGCCGATGGCGCGGACCATCGAGCCCTGCTTGCCCACCACGATCCGCTTCTGGCTCTCGCTCTCGACCAGGATCGACGCATCGATCCGCAGCAGCGCCGGGGGCGGCCCGCTCTCCTGCCAGCTCTCGAGCAGCACGGCGGTGGTGAACGGGATCTCGTCGCGGGTCAGGTCGAGCAGCTTCTCGCGGATCCGCTCGGCGACCAGGAAGCGCTCGGGGTGGATCGTCAGCAGCTCGGGGTCGTAGAACGGCTCGCCCTCCGGCAGGTGCCGCCAGAGGCACTCGCGGAGGGCGTCGCAGCCGTCCCCGGTGAGGGCCGAGACGGGCACGATCTCCGCGAACCGCTCGCCCTCGCCGTAGCGCGCCATGAGCGGCAGCAGGCGCGGCTTGGCCACGAGGTCGATCTTGTTGAGCACCGCGACCCGCGGCGCCGTCGCGCGGCCCACGAGGTCGAGCAGGAAGGCGTCTCCCTTGCCGAACGGGATCGAGGCGTCGACGAGCAGGCAGACGAGATCGGCCTCGCCGAGCGCCTGCTCCGCCTGGCGCACCATCTCCCGGTTCATGCGGTGCAGGGGCCGGTGGATGCCGGGCGTGTCGAAGAGGACGATCTGGCCCCGCTCCTCGGTGAGGATCCCGACCAGCCGCGTGCGGGTGGTCTGCGGCTTGTCGGAGACGATCGCGAGCTTCTCGCCGAGCAGACGGTTGAGGAGCGTCGACTTGCCCGCGTTGGGGCGGCCGACGAGCGCCACTCGCCCGGCCCGGCTCACGCCCGCCCCTCTCCGTCGGCCGGACGCTCGACCCGCACCGAAAGCACGCGCCGCTCGTCGGCGCGCTCCACGGTGAGCCGGATCCCCTCCACCTCGACCGCCTCCCCCGCCTTCGGCACGTAGCCGAGCACGCTCGAGACGAGCCCCCCCACCGTCTCGAAGGGCGGGTCGTCGAAGCGCACGCCGAACTCCTCCTCCAGCCGCTCGATGTGGGTGCGTCCGTCGACGAGGAGGCTGCCGTCCGGCAGCGCCTGCTGCTCCGGCGCCTCCTCGTCGTGCTCGTCGGCGATCTCGCCCACGATCTCCTCGATCAGGTCTTCGAGCGTCACCAGACCCGCCGTGCCGCCGTATTCGTCAACCACGATCGCCATCTGCAGCCG
>JAHDVN010000222.1 GCA_023384635.1 Thermoanaerobaculia bacterium | reverse complement strand
TCAGGTCGCGTTCGCCGGCGGCGGGCTCGAGCTCGGCGAGGACGCCTGGGCCGCGGCGCTGCGCGAGGCGGAAGAGGAGCTGGGGCTGGCGGCGCGCACCGTGCTCTCGCTCGGCCGGCTCGACGAAGTCGAGGCGCCGAGCGGCTACCGGATCGTGCCCTGCGTCGGCGCCGTCCCGTCGCCGCCGGTGCTCGCCGCCGACCCGGGCGAGGTGGCGGAGATCTTCCGCGTGCCGCTGCGGGCGCTGGCCGATCCGCGCCTGATCGAGGACCGGAGGATCGTCTTCAACGGCGTGCCGCGCCAGCTGCGCGTCTACCACTTCGGGGCCTACCAGATCTGGGGGGTCACGGCCCGCATCGTGCAGTCTCTCCTCGAGCGGCTCGGGATGCCGATGCTCGACCCGGGCGACGAGCCCTCCTGATCCGCCTCAGACGCCGGCGAGGAACGCGAGCCAGAGGCCGGCGATGGCGAGCGAGACGAGGGTGACCGGGAGCCCGACCCGCAGGTGGGTCCGCCAGGAGAGGTCGATCCCGATCGCCGCCGCGCGCTCCGCCACGATCAGGTTCGCCACCGAGCCCACGAGGAGGGCGTTGCCCGCGAAGGTGCTGGCGAGCGCCAGCGCGTAGCCGGAGGCGGGGTCGGCAGGCAGGAAGCGGAGGAGCAGCATCACCGCCGGCACGTTGCCCACCAGATTGCCGGCGACCGCCGCCACCCCGAGCAGCACCGGGGGATTCTCGAGCGGGAGCCCTGCCGCCGCCAGGGCCTGCCGTGCCGTCTCCGTCCAGCCGGAGAGCTCCAGCCCGCGGGTGACCACGAAGAGCGAGGCGAAGAGCGCCAGCATCTGCCAGTCGACGAGCCCGAGCATGGTGCGGGTGTGCATCCTCCGGCTGGTGAGAACCACCCCGGCGACGGCCAGAGCCGTGAGGTGGGCCGCGGTCGGGGTGAGGAAGAGGAGGATGGCGGCGCCGGTGAGCAGCACCGCCTTGACCGACTGCCGCCGGTCGAGGGGGAGGTCCTCTCCGCCGGCGGTGGCCTCGGGCGGCGGCCCCTCCCGTTCGCGGAGGCGCGGGGCGATCAGCAGGTAGGTGGCGAGCAGGGCCAGGAGCACCGGCGGCGCGCAGACCGCAACGAACGGTGCGAACGGGAGAGACATCGCCTGCGCCACGAGGATGTTCTGCGGATTGCCGATCGGGGTGAGCGCCGAGCCGATGTTCGTCGCGCAGGCGATCGCCAGCAGGTACGGGAGCGGGTCGAGCCGGGTGCGCAGCAGCGCCCGGCCGAGCAGCGGCGTGAGCGCGAAGCAGACGACGTCGTTGGTGAGGACGGCGGCGAGCAGCGCCGAGACCGCGATCGTCCCGGCGAGCAGGCGCCGCGGCCCGGCGACCCGGGTGAGGCGGTGGCCGATCGCGTCGTAGAGCCCGGAGAGCTGGTACTGGGCCGAGAGCAGCATCATGCCGAAGAGCACGACCAGGGTGGGGGCGTCGACGGCGTCCTTCGCGTCGGCGAGCGAGATGCGGTCGGCGGCGAGGAAGGCGACGGCGCCGAGGAGCGCGAAGCCGGTGCGGTCGAGGGCGAGGCCGCGCACCCGGCCGAGGGCCAGGAAGAGGTAGGTCGCGGCGAAGATCGCGAGTGCGAGGAGGTCGTTCGGCATGGCGCCGGAAGGGGAGTATACGCAGCGCGCCAACGCACGCCGGGGCCCCGGCCCCGTGCTAGTCTCGCCCGCGCCATGAGCCAGCAGGACCCGCCGCCGGGCACGGAGACGGCGACGCCAGACTCCCACGCGCCGGCCATCCGGAACCGCAAGGACCTCTACCGGCTGAGCCTCGCCGCTCTCGGGGTGGTCTACGGCGACATCGGCACCTCGCCTCTCTACGCCATCCGCGAGTGCTTCCTGCCGCCACACGGGGTGGAGGTGGTGGCCGGCAACGTGCTCGGCATCCTCTCGCTCGTCTTCTGGTCGCTCTCCCTCGTCGTGGTCTTCAAGTACCTCGTCGTGGTGATGCGGGCCGACAACCGCGGCGACGGCGGCATCATGGCGCTCCTCACGCTGGTGATCAGCAGCACGCGCCGCCCGCCGCGCGGGGAGAAGGGGTACCGCCGCTGGGGGGTGCTGGTCTCGCTCGGGCTCTTCGGCGCCTCGCTCCTCTTCGCCGAGGGGATGATCACGCCGGCGATCTCGGTGCTCTCGGCGGTCGAGGGCCTCGAGGTGGCGACGCCGCTCTTCCGGCCCGCGGTGGTTCCGATCACGGTCCTCATCCTGTTGGGCCTCTTCCTCGTGCAGCGGCGCGGGACGGCGGCGGTGGGCAGGGTCTTCGGGCCGCTGATGACGATCTGGTTCCTCGTCATCGCGGCCCTCGGCTTGCCGGCGATCCTCCGCCGGCCGGAGGTGCTGGCCGCCCTCGACCCGCGCTGGGCGTTCGCCTTCTTCGTCGACAACGGCCTGCACGGCTTCCTCATCCTCGGTGCGGTGGTGCTCTGTTTCACCGGCACCGAGGCGCTCTACGCCGACATGGGGCACTTCGGGGCGAGGCCGATCCGCTTCGCCTGGACCCGACTCGTCTTCCCGGCCCTGCTCCTGAACTACTTCGGCCAGGGGGCGCTGGTGCTCGAGCGGGGGGCCGAGGTCGTCCGCAACCCGTTCTACAGCCTCGCGCCGCCGGTGCTCCTCTACCCGACGGTGGCGATCGCCACCGCAGCGGCGGTGATCGCCTCCCAGGCGCTGATCTCGGGTGCGTTCTCCCTGGTGCAGCAGGCGATCCAGCTCGGCTACTCGCCCCGGCTCACGATCGTGCACACGTCGGCCGAGGCGCGCGGCCAGATCTACGTGCCCGAGATCAACTCGATCCTGATGCTCGCCTGCATCGCGCTGGTGCTCGCCTTCCGCGAGTCGACGAACCTCGCGGCCGCGTACGGAATCGCCGTGCTCGGCACGATGGTGATCACCTCGCTGCTGGTCTATGCGGTGACCCGGCAGGTCTGGCGCTGGCGGCTCTGGCAGTCGCTCCTCCTCGTCGGGTGCTTCCTCGCCATCGAGATCCCCTTCCTGCTCGCCAACACGAACAAGCTGCTCCACGGCGGCTGGGTGCCGCTCGTCGTGGGCATCGTCTTCTTCACCCTGATGCGGGTCTGGAAATGGGGGCGGCGGGCGCTCTCCGAGCAGCTCGAGGCGGGGCGACTGCCGATCGACCTCTTCCTGGCCGACGCCCAGCGGCGCAAGCTCCACCGCGTGCCCGGGACGGCGGTGATCATGACCTCGCTCGTGGACGGCACGCCGCCGGTGCTCCTGCACCAGGTCAAGCACAACAAGGTGCTCCACGAGAAGGTCGTGCTCCTGACCATCCGCACCGAGGGGATGCCGCGCGTGCCGCGCATCGAGCGGGTCCAGGTGCGGGAGCTCGGCGCCGGCTTCTTTCAGGTGATCGGGCGCTACGGCTTCATGGAGAGCCCGGACGTGCCGAGCCTCCTGCGCTGGGCCGAGCGCTTCGGGCTCCAGGTGGGCAAGGACGTGAGCTACTTCCTGGGCCGCGAGACCCTGCTGCGCAGCGACAAGTCGAAGGCGCCCGGGTGGATGATCGGGCTCTTCTCCTTCCTCTCGCGCAACGCCCGCCCGGCCACCCACTTCTACCACCTGCCGCCGAACCGCGTGGTCGAGCTCGGCGCGCAGGTGGCGATCTGAGCGGAGCGCCTCCGCGCCGGGGAGCCCCGAGGTGAGATCGACCCGCCTCCCGCCACTGCGCCTCACGAACCTCAACGAGCGCCCCCCGCGCCCGGAGGGGGAGTGGGTGGTCTACTGGATGATCGCGGCCCGCCGGACCGGCTGGAGCTTCGCGCTGGAGCGCGCGGTAGAGCTCGCCGAGCGGTTCCGCCGCCCGCTCGTGGTGCTCGAAGCGCTGCGCGCCGACTACCCCTGGGCGAGCGATCGCCTGCACCGCTTCGTGCTCGACGGGATGGCCGAGAACGCGCGGCGCCTCGCGGGGCGGGCGCTCGTCTACCACCCGTACGTCGAGCCCCGCCCGGGGGCGGGCGGCGGCCTCGTCCAGGCGCTGGCGGACCGGGCCTGCGCCGTGGTCACCGACGACTTCCCCGGCTTCTTCCTGCCCCGCATGGTGGCGGCGGCGGCGCGCCGCGCGCCCGCCTCGTTCGAGGTCGTGGACGGCAACGGCCGGTTGCCGCTGCGCGCCGCGGAGAGCGCTTTCGCCAGCGCCTATGCCTTCCGCCGGTTCCTGCAGCGGCAGCTGCGGCCGCACCTCGCCGCGTTCCCGGAGCCGGATCCCACGGCGGAGCTCGACCTGCCGCGCCTCGCCGCGCTGCCGCCGGAGATCTCGACTCTCTGGCCGGCGGCCGGAGCGCGGCTGCTCGCGGGCGACCCCGCCGCGCTCGGCTCCCTGCCGATCGACCACGAGGTGGCACCGACCGGCGAGCCGGGGGGGAGCGCCGCGGCCGAGGCGGCGCTGGCGCGCTTCCTCGAGCGGCGCCTGGCGCGCTACGCCGCCGAGCGCAACGCGCCGGACCACGATGTCGCGAGCGGCCTCTCCCCCTATCTCCACTTCGGCCAGATCTCGGTCCACGAGGTCTTCACCCGCCTCATGTCACGCCTCGGGTGGTCCGCGGAGGATCTCGCGAAGAGCGCCACCGGCCAGCGCGAGGGCTGGTGGGGAGTCGAGCCGAACGCCGAGGCGTTCCTCGACGAGCTGGTGACCTGGCGGGAGCTCGGCTACCAGTTCTGCGCCAAGCGGGAGGACTACGAGCGCTACGAGTCGCTCCCCGAATGGGCGCTCGCGACCCTCGCGCGCCACGCCGGCGACGAGCGGCCGTACCTCTATTCGCTCGCGGAGCTGGCCGCGGCCGAGACGCACGATCCGCTCTGGAACGCCGCCCAGCGCCAGCTGCGGGCCGAGGGGCGGATCCACAACTACCTGCGGATGCTCTGGGGCAAGAAGATCCTGGAGTGGTCGCCCTCCCCGCGCGAGGCGCTCGCGCGCATGGTCGAGCTGAACAACCGCTGGGCGCTCGACGGGCGCAACCCGAACTCCTACACCGGCATCTTCTGGTGTCTCGGCCGCTTCGACCGCCCCTGGGGGCCGGAGCGCCCCATCTTCGGCACGGTGCGCTACATGAGCTCGGAGAGCACGGCGCGCAAGGTCCCGGTGCGCGACTACCTGCGCCGCTTCGGGCCGGAGGCCGAGCTCTTCGCCTGAGCGCTGCGCCGCCGCCGCGGCGGGCGCTATCATCCCCGTCCATGAGGCGACTCCTCCTGCTCGCGCTGCCGGCCCTGGCCGGCCTGCTCCTCCTCTCCGCCCCGGCGCGCGGCGGGGCGCGGCCGGTGGTGGTCGCCACCGTGGCGCCGCTCGGCCACCTCGTCGAGCAACTCGCCGGCGAGCGGGTGGAGCTCCGGGTGGCGCTGCCGCCGGGGGTCGAGATCGAGACCTTCGCCCCCTCGCCGCAGCAGATCCGGAGCCTCGCGGACGCCCGCCTCGTGGTGGGGGTGGGGCACCCGGCCTTCGCGCTGGAGAGCTCCTACCTCCGGCCTTTCGTCGAGCGACGACCGGGGATCGTCTGGCTCGATCTGGTGGCGGGCGCCGCCGGCGCGGAGGGCGAGCACGACCCGCACCTCTGGGTCTCGCCGCGCGCCATGGCGCGGCTCGTGCCGCCGCTCGCCGAGGCCCTCGCCGCCCTCCTGCCGGCGGCGGCGGGGGAGGTGCACGGGCGGGCGGAGGGGCTCGCGGCGGAGATCGGGGCGCTCGACGCGGAGCTCTCCGCCCGCTTCACGGGTCGGCGCGGGCAGCGCTTCCTCATCCAGCACCCGGCCCTCGGCCACCTCGCCCGCGACTACGGGCTGGTGCAGGAGGCGCTGGAGCACGACGGAAAGGAGGCCTCCGCCACACGGCTGGCGGCCCTCGCGGCGCGCGCCGGG
>JAHDVN010000221.1:2675-5921 GCA_023384635.1 Thermoanaerobaculia bacterium | reverse complement strand
CGGGTCGTTGACCTCCCAGTCCTTCTGGGGGGCGAGCCGGATCCGGGACGGAAGACGACCAGGCGCCTCCCGTCCCGGGAGAGGGGCCCGAGCCGCCAGGGCTCTTCACTCGTGAACCGCAGGGAGCGCAGCCCGCTCGCGAGCGAGACCTCCACCGCGGCCGGAGGCGCTGCCGGCAGCCCCTCGTCGCTCGCGAGCAGGAGGCCCTCGCCCTCGCGCAGCCAGCCGAGGAACGAGGCACAGCCGCCCTCACCGGCGTCGACCCGGACCAACCGGCCGTCGTCGCGCCGCACGGCGAGCGGCGCCCGACAGCCGTCGCCCGGGGCACCGCCCACGAGCAGCAGCTCCCGCCCGCGCGGCGACACGGAGAGGAGCCGCCAGGGCCAGATCCCCGGCGCCAGCGGCAGCTGCCGCTCGGCGCCCGACGACAACGACCTCTCGACCAGACGGTTCCCCCCGGCGCCGACGACGGTATAGAGCGCCGCCTCGCCGGAGGGGGCGAGCGCGAAGCCGGTCAGCTGCCGGCTGGCGAAGAGGGCGTCGAAAGTCGCGCGCCCGGGCGGCGCCGGCGGCAGCGGCGGCGCCCCGGGAGAGCAGGCGCAGAGGGCGGCGGCGAGGGCGAGAGCCGAGCCGGCCTTCGAGAGAGGAGAGGAGCGGCGCAACGACGGGATCGTACAACGCCGCCGCGGCCTATACTCGCGGCATGTCCGATCGCAAGTACCGTCAGCGTGGCTATCAGGACGACGACCGGCCCGCGACAGCGGCGCGCACGCCGGCGCGGCCCGGCGGGGACGGGGACGCGCCGCCGAAGCCGCGCGGCCGGGGGCTCGGCATGCCGACCGCGACCGTCTTCCGCTGTGCCTCGTGCGGCCGGCCGACCTCGGCCCCCGCCGGCCACGACGCCCCCTGCCCGGCCTGTGGCGCCGCACTGCACAGCTGCGCGAACTGCGTCTCGTTCGACAGCGGCGCCCCGCGGGAGTGCCGGCAGCCGGTGGCCGAGCGGATCCCGCGCAAGGCGGAGGCGAACCGGTGCGAGCTCTTCGCGCCGCGGCTGGCTCAGGAGTTCGAGCGCGAGGAACGGCGCGCCCCGGACGACCCGCGGGCGGCGTTCGACGCCCTCTTCAAGATCTGAGGCGCGGGCGACTCAGCCCTCTTCGCCCTCTTCGCCCTCCGCGCCTTGCGCGTCGGCCGCCGCGGAGACGAGATGGCGGGCCACCCAGGCTTCGACTTCGGCGCGCTGGCTCGGCGCGAGATCGACGAAGGTGAGCTCGAGGTCGTGCTCGGCCGGCGCGGCACCGGGAGTCGGGGCCGCCGCCGCGACCCGGCAGGAGAGCCGCAGCTGCTCGCCGTCGAGCTCGAGCTCGATGTCGCACGAGCTCCCGGCCTCGATGGCGGCGCTGGTGCGGACGCGCAGTCCCTGGCCGGAGATCGCGAGGGTCTGGAACTCGGTGGCCGAGTCGAGCCGCACGGTCTGCCCTTCGCGCACGCTGAACCGCCCGAAGAGACGCGTCTCGACCGTGATGATGGCGTTCTCGGCCAGGAAGCGCTGGATGTCGCGCGCGTTCTCCGAGAGCACGTCGAGAAACCGGACACCGGCCTGGTAGACCGGCACCACCTCACCGGAGTCGAGGCGACGAGTCCCCTGCAGGAAACACCAGACGACCGTGCCGGTGACGCTCACCGGCGCCGCGGCGCTGCCGAGGCGGAACGAATAGACGCGATGCGGGTCGAGACGCGTGGAGCTCTCGAGAGCCATGCCCGAGAGGCTGATGTCGCGAATGTGCGCGTCGAGGGAGAGGACGAGGCTGCCGCGGACCTCCGCGAGGCGGAACCGTCGATGCCGTCGCTGCTCCTTGCCCATCGCCCCCATGGCTCCGTCCTCCGGCCCGACCCGCGTCAACCGCCGATGTACGACATCTCGATCTTAGACGAAGAGGACCGGGGCGTCGCGGCGGTCCGGAGCTCCGAGTAGCGCTCCTCGCGGAGCCGCCAGAAGCCGGCGAGGAGGTCGCGGATCCGGACGTCGGTCTCCCCCGCGCGCAGCGGGCCCCGCAGGTCGAGCCCCTCGGCGGCGAAGAGGCAGCGGTAGGCCCGCCCCTCGGCCGAGATCCGGAGGCGGTTGCAGCCGGAGCAGAACGGCCGCGTCACCGAGGCGACGACGCCGACCACCCCCGAGCCGTCGGCGAGGCGCCAGCGCTTCGCGACGTCGGCCTCGCCGCCTCCACCGGCCGGCTCGAGAGGGTAGACCTCCCCGATCGTCCGGAGGATCTCGGCGGCCGGGACGACCTCCTCGAGGCGCCAACCGTTGCTGTTGCCGACGTCCATGAACTCGATGAAGCGCAGCTCGTGGCCGGTGCGGCGGAAGCGGCGCACGAGGTCGAGGACGGCGTGCTCGTTGATCCCGCGGCGCACCACGCAGTTCACCTTCACCGGCGCGAGGCCCGCGCGGCTCGCCGCCTCGATGCCTTCCAGGACGGTCGCGGGCGAAAGAGCGCTGTCGCTCATGCGCCGGAAGGTCGCCTCGTCGAGGGCGTCGAGCGAGACGTTGACCCGGTCGAGGCCGGCGCGGGCGAGCGGCCCGGCCAACTCACCGAGGAGCGCGCCGTTCGTGGTGAGCGCGAGCTCCAGCCCGCCGAGGCGGGCGAGCATGGCCACCAGCTCCGGCAGGTCGGTGCGCAGCAGGGGCTCGCCGCCGGTCAGGCGCAGCTTGCGGACGCCGAGGTCGCGGGCGATCCCGGCCACGCGGACGATCTCTTCGAAGGTGAGGATCTCGGAGCGCGGCAGGAACCGGAACCCGGGGCCGAAGACCTCCCGCGGCATGCAGTAGCCGCAGCGCAGGTTGCACCGGTCGGTGAGCGAGAGGCGCAGCTCGCCCAGGGGGCGTCCGAGTCGGTCGGCGGGGGCGGCGGGCGGCGCGGGCACGGGTGGGCTCGTGGGCGCATTCTAGGGATCGCCCGCGGGAAGGAGAAACGGGACTCAGGCGGCCCCGGGATCGCCCTCCCCGGCCGGCCGCTCCGGCGCCAGCCGCCCGGTCACCGCCGCGAGCTCGGCGAGGCGCTCCGCCAGCTCGCCGGTGAGGCTCCCCGGCGCGAGCCGCCACCCCCAGTTGCCGGTGCCGCAGCCGGGCCGGTTCATTCGCGCCGAGCCGTCCAGGCCGAGGAGATCCTGGACCGGGGCGATCGCCAGCTCGGCGACGGTGACGCAGGCGGTGCGGAGGAGGTCCCAGGAGATCGTGTCGGGGGTGCC
>JAHDVN010000221.1:0-2665 GCA_023384635.1 Thermoanaerobaculia bacterium | reverse complement strand
GCACCCGCCGGCGCGCGCCGTCGTCCAGGCTCTCGAACCAGCCGCGCGTCGTGTCGTTGTCGTGGGTGCCGGTGTAGACGACGCTGTGGGGGACGAGGCGGTGGGGGGCGTGATCGCTCCCCGGGTCGAAGCCGAACTGCAGCACCTTCATCCCGGGGAGTCCGAACCGGTCGCGGAGCTCGACCACGTCGGGGGTGATCACGCCGAGGTCCTCGGCCACCAGGGGGAGGCCACCCAGGGCCGCGCCGAGAGCCTCGAACAGGGGCGCCCCGGGGCCCTCGGCCCAGGCGCCGCTCTCGGCCGTCGGCGCGCCGGCGGGCACGGCCCAGTAGCCGGCGAAGCCGCGGAAGTGGTCGAGCCGGACCCGGTCGGTGAGGCGGAGGTTGGCCCGCAGCCGCTCGATCCACCAGGCGTAGCCGCTCTCGCGCAGGCGGTCCCAGCGGTAGAGGGGGTTGCCCCAGAGCTGGCCGGTGGCACTGAAGTAATCGGGCGGGACGCCGGCCATGCGGAGCGGCTGGCCCGCCTCGTCGAGCTCGAAGAGCTCGCGGTGCGCCCAGACGTCGGCGCTGTCGGCCGCGACGTAGATCGGCAGATCCCCGAGCAGCTCGATGCCGGCCGCATGGGCCCGTCCCCGCAGCGCCTCCCACTGGCGGAAGAAGAGGAACTGGACGAAGCGGTGGTACTCGAGCTCGGCGCCGAGCCGCTGCTCGGCGGCCGCCAGCGCCCCCGGACGCCGGTCCCGCAGCTCGGGGTCCCAGCCGGGCCAGGCGGCGCCCCCGTGCGCGGCCTTGAGCGCGGCGAAGAGCGCCCAGTCCCGCAGCCATCCGGCCTGCTCCGGGGCGTCCCGGAACGCCGCGAACGCCCGCGCGAGCGCCTCGGGGGGAGCGGCCCGGAAGTTGGCCAGCGCTCGCCGCAGCTGGCGCTCCCGCAGCCCGGCCGCGGCTACGAAGTCGACGCGGTCGCCGCCGTGCGAGTCGTCCGGAGCGAGATCCTCCTCGCCGAGCAGGCCTTCGTCCCGGCAGAGCTCGGGAGAGACGAGGAGGGGGTTGCCGGCGAACGCCGAGAGACAGCCGTAGGGGGAGTCGCCCATCCCCGTCGGTCCCAGCGGCAGCACCTGCCAGACCGACACGCCGGCCCGTGCGGCCCAGGCGAGGAACGAGGCGGCGCCGGGACCGAGGTCACCGACGCCGAAGCGGGAGGGGAAAGAGGTCGGGTGGAGGAGCAGGCCGGCGCCGCGAGTCACGGGCGCCGCCTCACTCGCTCTCGAGGTAGGTGTAGCCCGCGAGACCCTGCTCGTACATCCGCAGGAGGCGCTTCGAGTCCTCCAGGGTGAGCCTGCGGGAGCGCAGCGCGACCTCCGCCGCCCGCCGCACGCGCGCCACGAGGTCGTTGCGGTCGTAGCTCACGTACTCGAGCACCTCGGTCACCGAGTCGCCCACGATGACGCCGTCGATGTGGTACTCGCCGTCCTCGCCGAGAGAGACGTGGAGGGTGTTGGTGTCGCCGAAGAGGTTGTGCAGGTCGCCCAGGATCTCCTGGTAGGCACCGCCGAGGAAGATGCCGAGGTAGTACGGTTCGTCGGTGAGCGGGTGCAGCTCGAGGACCGGCTTCACGTCGCGCCGGTCGATGAAGTGCTCGATCTTGCCGTCCGAGTCGCAGGTGATGTCGGCGAGCACGCCGCGCCGGGTCGGCTCCTCGTTGAGCCGGTGAATGGGGACGACCGGGAAGAGCTGGTCGATGGCCCAGGCGTCGGGGAACGACTGGAAGACGGAGAAGTTGCAGAAGTAGGTGTCGGCGAGCGCCCGCTCGAGGCCCTCCATCTCCTCGGGGACCTCGGGGAGCTCGCGGGTCATGCGCAGGATCCGCGTCACGATCGACCAGAAGAGGTCCTCGGCCAGCACCCGCTGCTCGAGCGAGAGATGGTTGAGCAGGAAGAGGCTCAGGCACTCGTCGCGGTAGCCGAGCGCGTCGTGGTACGACTCGAGCAGGTTCTTGCGCGAGACCTCGCGGTGAGTGTCGAAGAGGTGCCGCAGCGGCAGCGGCGCGTCCGGGTCGATCGACTCGGGAAGCTGCCCGACGCGGAACTCGCCGACCCCGAGGACGTCGAGCACCAGCACCGCGTGGTGGGCCACGAGGGCGCGCCCGGACTCGGAGACGAGCGTGGGGTGCGCCACCCCGGCCTGCTCGCAGAGCTCCATCACCCCGAACACGATGTCGTTGGCGTACTCCTGGAGGGTGTAGTTCATCGACGACGGGAAGTTGGTCTGCGACCCGTCGTAGTCCACCCCGAGGCCGCCGCCGACGTCCAGGTAGCCCATGGGCGCCCCGAGCTTGGAGAGCTCGACGTAGATCCGCCCGGCCTCGCGCAGCGCCTCCTTGACGGCGCGGATGGAGGAGATCTGGCTGCCGAGGTGGAAATGGAGGAGCTGGAGCGAGTCGAGCAGCCCCCGCTCGCGCAGGAAGCCGACCGCCTCGTAGAGGTCCCTGGCCCCGAGGCCGAACTTCGAGCGGTCGCCACCGGAAGCCTCCCAGTGTCCGGAGCCGCGGGAGGTGAGGCGGGCGCGCACGCCGATCATGGGGCGCACGCCGAGCCGCTCGGCGACCGCCGCGATCAGCGCGAGCTCGGAGGCCTTCTCGACCACCAGGATCACCTTGCGCCCGAGCT
>JAHDVN010000220.1:2651-5944 GCA_023384635.1 Thermoanaerobaculia bacterium | reverse complement strand
TCGAGATGATCGACTTCGACCAGCGCGGCGAGCTCTTCGACCGGGTGCTGCGCTTCCTGATCGCCGGCAACGTCCGCCGCGGCGGGACCTACCCGGTCTCGGTCGGCGCCGAGCGGGCGCTCCAGGCCGAGGTGGTGGCGCGGGTGGCGCGGGAGATCGGCGCCACCGCGGTCGCCCACGGCTCGACCGCCGCCGGCAACGACCAGGTCCGCTTCGAGGTGGCGCTGCGCGCCGCCGCGCCCGGCCTCGAGATCCTGGCGCCGGTGCGCGACGAGCCGGTCTCGCGCGCCGAGGAGGTCGCCTTCCTCGAGGCGCGGTCGCTACCGGTCCCCGCCTCCGGCGCCGCCTACTCGGTCAACCGCGGCCTCTGGGGGACGACGATCGGCGGGCGGGAGACGCTCGGGAGCGAGACGCCGCTGCCCGAGTCGGCCTGGGTGGTCACGCGCGGGGTGTTCGACGCGCCGCGCCCGCCGGAGCGCCACGCACTCGCTTTCGCGCGCGGCATCCCGGTCGCCTGGGACGGCGAGCCCCTCGACCCGGTCGCCCTGCTCGAGCGCGTCGAGGCGGTCGCCGGCAGCTTCGGCATCGGCCGCGGCATCCACCTCGGCGAGACGATCCTCGGCATCAAGGGCCGGGTCGCCTTCGAGGCGCCCGCGGCCGAGACCGTCCTCGCCGCCCACCGCGAGCTCGAGAAGCTGGTCCTCACCGGGCGTCAGCTGCGCGCCAAGGAGACGGTCGCGGCGCTCTACGGCGACCTCGTCCACGAGGGGCAGCTGCTGGAGCCGGTCGGGCGCGACCTCGAGGCCTTCCTCGCCTCCTCGCAGGCGCGGGTCACGGGCCGCGTCGACCTCCTCTTCCGCACCGGGAGCCTCTTCGTCGAGGGCGTCGCCTCGCCGCACTCGCTGATGCGGGCCTCGCGCGGCGCCTACGGCGAGCGCGCCGGGGAGTGGAGCGCCGCCGACGCGCGCGGCTTCTCCCGCCTCGCGGCGCTCCCGGGCGAGCTCGCGGCGCGCGCCGCCTCCCCTGCCGAGGACGCGCCGTGAACAGCGCGATCCTCGACAAGATCGCCTCGGTCACGCGCAACTGCGCCCTGAAGCGGGAGGTGCGCCTCGCGCGCGAGATCCCCTGCGAGGAGGGGGTGGTGCTGGCGGTCCGCGTGCTCCACGACAAGACGACCTACAACCAGCTCGAGCTGCCGAGCGGGCGGATGGCGCAGGTCAAGCGCGGCGACGTGCTGGCCGGGGCGCTCGGCCACCGCCACGCGCTGCTCGGCTACTCGGGGCACCTGCCCGAGGCGCTCGCCCCGGGCGACCGGATCCAGCTGCTCAACCTCGGCGGCGTCCTCGGGATCTGCGACTCGATCAACCCCGACCTCGGACGGCCTTTCGACTGCGAGGTGCTCGGCGCGGTGCTCGAGTTCCCCTTCCTCGGCGAGCGGATCGGCCGCCCGGCGCGCATCGCGCGCGAACCGCTCGCCGCGGCCCCCGCGGTCGAGACGGGCGGGGTGCCGGTGGTGGCCCTCGTCGGCACCTGCATGAACGCGGGCAAGACCGCCGCCGCCTGCGCCATCGTGCGCGAGCTCAGCCACCACGGCAGCACCCTCGACGCCTTCAAGGCGACCGGCGTCTCGCTGCGGCGCGACATCCTCGCCATGGAGGACGCCGGCGCGCGCCGCACGGCGATCTTCACCGACCTCGGCGTGGTCTCGACCACCCCCGCCAACGCCGACCGGGTGACCCGGGTGCTGCTCTCGCGGCTCGCGGCGGAGCACCCCGACGCGATCGTCGTCGAGCTCGGCGACGGCCTGCTCGGCGCCTACGGTGTCGACGCGATCCTCGAGGACCGCGAGCTCGCCGGCGCCTTCTCCGCCGTCGTGCTCGCGGCCAACGACCCGGTCGCGGCCTGGGGGGGCGTGCGGCTGCTGCGCGAGCGCTACGGGCTCGAGCCGGTGGCGGTGACCGGCCCCGCCACCGACAACGCGGTCGGCACCGGGATGATCGAGCGCGACCTCGGGGTCCCGGCGGCCAACGCGCGCACCGCGCCCGAGCGGCTCGCGGCGCTGGTCGCCGCCCGCATCGGCGCTGCCGGCGCCGGGGCGGAGGCGCGATGAGCGCACCCGTCCCCCTCGCGATCCTCGGCGGCAGCGGCTACGTGGCGGGGGAGCTGCTGCGGCTGCTCGCGGCGCACGGCGGCTTCGCGCCGCGCGCGGTGGTCTCGGCGAGCCGCGCCGGGGAGCCGGTGGCGGCCGCCTTCCCCCACCTCGCCGGCGCCTGGCCGGAACTCTGCTTCGCGCCGGCCGCGGCGCTCGCCGGCCTCTTCGCCGAGGCGCCGCGCGCCGCCCTCGTCTCGGCGGCGCCGCACGGCGCCTCGGCTCCCGCGGTCGCGGCGGCGCTCGCCGCCGCCGCGGCGGCGCGCTGCGCGCTCGAGGTGGCCGACCTCTCGGCGGACTTCCGCTTCGCCGACCCGGCCGCCTGGACCGCTGTCTACGGCCAGGCGCACCCGGCGCCGGAGCTGCTCCCGACCTTCGCGCGCGGCGTGCCCGAGCACCTCGGAACGAGCGCCTTCTCCCGCTTCGCCCATCCCGGCTGCTTCGCGACCGCCGTGCTCCTCCCCCTGGTGCCGCTCGTCGGTTCCGGACGGATCGCGCCGGAGGTAGCGGTGACCGCAATCACCGGCTCGACCGGCAGCGGCCGCGCGCCGTCCGCCGCCACGCACCACCCGGAGCGGCGCTCGACGGTCGTCGCCTACGCGCCGCTCGCGCACCGGCACGAGCCGGAGATCGTCGCCTTCGTGCGCGAAGCGACCGGGGTCGAGGTCGACCTGGCGTTCGTGCCGCAGTCGGGGCCGCACGCGCGCGGCATCTACGCCACCCTCCACGCTCGCCTCGCCCGGCCGGGCTCGGCCGAGGAGATCGCCGCCGAGCTCGCCGCCTTCTACGCCGCCTCCCCGTTCGTCACCGCCGCGGTCGCGCCGCCGCGGCTGGTCGACGTCGCCGGCTCGAACCGCGCCGCGCTCGGCGTCGCGGTGCGCGGCGATCGCGTTGCCCTCTTCTCGGCGCTCGACAACCTGGCCAAGGGGGCCGCCGGCGGCGGCCTGCAGTGGCTCAATCGCCGCTTCGGTTTCCCCGAGAGCGCGGGTCTCTCGGCCCCGGGGCCGGGATGGCTCTGACCGGAGCGCCGTGGAGCCCGCCATGATCGCTTCTCCGCCCCCCCCGTGCGCCGAGCCGGGCGCGAGCGCGCTCGCGCCCCTCTACGCGCAGCACCCCTTCGCGCCGGTGGCGGGTCACGGCGCGC
>JAHDVN010000220.1:0-2641 GCA_023384635.1 Thermoanaerobaculia bacterium | reverse complement strand
GTGGTCGACTTCTACGGCGGCCACGCGGTGGCTCTCCTCGGCTACGGCCACCCGCGCCTCACCGCCGCGATCGAGCGCCAGACGCGCGAGCTCCTCTTCCAGTCGAACGCGGTGCCGATGGCGGTGCGCGAGCGGGCGGCGAGCGCGCTCGCCGCCCTCGCCCCGGAGGGGCTCTCGCAGGTCCTCTTCGTGAACTCCGGCGCCGAGGCGAACGAGAACGCCCTGCGCCTCGCCTTCCGCGCCACCGGCCGGAGCAAGGTGGTGGCGGTCGAGGGCGCCTTCCACGGGCGCACGGCGGCGGCCGCCGCGGTGACCTGGGGCGCGGAGCGCTGGTACGCCTTCCCGCGGCGGCCGTTCGACGTCGTCTTCGCACCCCGCGATGCCGCGGCCCTGGCCGCGGCGGTCGACGACGCCACGGCCGCGGTCATCCTCGAGCCGGTCCAGGGCGTCGCCGGCGCCGTGCCGCTCGGCCGCGACCTGCTCGCCGCGGCGCGCGCGGCAACCGAGCGCGTCGGGGCGCTCCTCGTCCTGGACGAGGTGCAGACCGGCATGGGGCGCACGGGGGCGCCGTTCGCGGCGCGCCTCCACGGCATCGCGCCCGACCTGCTGACGGTCGGCAAGGGGCTCGCGGGCGGGCTGCCGGCGGCCGCGGTCGCCGCGCGGCCCGAGGCGCTCGCCGGCCTCGCTCCGGGCGACCTCGGCACCACGTTCGGCGGCGGTCCCGTGGTCATGGCGGCGGTCGAGGCGGTGATCGGCGCGCTCGTCGAGGAGGGGCTGATGGCGCGCGCGCAGGTCCTCTCCGGGCTCGTCCGCCGCCGCTGCCAGGTCGGCCCCGTGACGGCGATCCAGGGCGAGGGCCTGCTGCTCGGCCTCTGCACCACGCGGCCCGCCGCCGCGATTCAGCGCGAGCTGCTCGCGCGCGGCTTCCTCGTCGGCACCAGCGCCGACCCCCACGTCGTCCGCCTCCTGCCGCCGCTCGTCCTCCGGGCGGCTGAGGTCGAGGCGCTCGCCATCGCTCTCGAGGAGATCCCGGCATGAACCGCTTCCTCTCGCTCGGAGCCCTGGAGCCCGGAGAGATCCGCGAGCTCGTGGCGCTCGCCGGCCGCCTCGAGGCGCGCCCCGAGCCCGCCGCGCTCGCCGGCAGGGTCCTGGGGCTCCTCTTCTTCGACCCCTCGCTGCGCACCCTGGCCTCGATGCAGTCGGCGATGGCGCGGCTCGGCGGCAGCTCGTTCGTCATCTCCCCCGGGCGTGGCAGCTGGGCGCTCGAGACGCGCGACGGCGTGGTCATGGACGGCGCCGCCGCCGAGCACGTGCGCGAGGCGCTGCCGGTCCTCGCCGGCTACGCCGACGTCCTCGGCGTGCGCGCCTTCGCCTCGCTCTCGGACCTCGAGGCCGATCTCGCCGACGAGCCGATGGCGACCTTCGCCCGCCTCGTCGACCGCCCGCTCGTGAACCTCGAGTCGGCGATCGACCACCCCTGCCAGGCGCTCGGGGACTGGAAGGCGATGGACGATCTCGGCGTCCCGCCGGCCGGCAGGCTCGTCCTCACCTGGGCGAACCACCCCAGGCCGCTGCCGCTCGCGGTGCCGGCGGCGGTGGCCGAGATGGGCGCCCTGCGCGGCATGGAGGTCGTCGTCGTGCGCCCCGAGCCCTACGCCTTCCCGCCGGCTCTCTCCGCGCGCGTGGCGCGCGCCGCGGCGCGCGGCGGCGGCAGCTTCCGCGAGAGCGCGGAGCGCGACGAGGCGCTCGCGGGCGCCGCGGTCGTCTACGCCAAGTCGTGGGCGGCGAGCGAGCGCTACGGCGACGGCGCAGCGGAAAGCGAGCGGCGGCGCGCGCTCGCCGACTGGTGCGTCGACGAGCCCTGGTTCGCGCGCGCGCCCGCCGCACGCCTCTTCCACTGCCTGCCGGTGCGGCGCAACGTCGTCGTCGCCGACCGGGTGCTCGACGGGCCGCGCAGCGCCGTGGTCCACCAGGCGCACCAGCGGCTCTGGGCCCAGATGGCGGTGCTCCACCGGATGCTCGCCGGGAGGGGGAACGGATGAAGGACGTCGGACAGCGGAGCACCGAGATCGCCGGGCTCCGGCACGCGATCCCCTACGTGCGGCTCTTCAAGGGGAAGACCTTCGTGGTCAAGCTCGGGGGCGAGAGCCTCGCAGAGGACGCCGTGCTCTTGCCCTTCCTCGAGCAGGTCGAGGTGCTCGGGCAGCTCGGCATCCACGTCGTCCTGGTGCACGGCGGCGGGCCGCAGACCACCGCCCTCGCCGCGCGGCTCGGCCTCGCCACCCGGATCGTCGACGGCCGGCGGGTCACCGACGCCGCCACCCTCGAGGCCAGCGTGATGGCGCTCGCCGGCCAGGCGAACACCCGCGTCCTTTCCGCGGCCCGCCGCGCCGGGCTCGCGGCGGTCGGCCTGACCGGCATCGACGGCCACCTGCTCACCGCGCGGCGGCGCCCGCCGGTGGCCGCGGCGAGCGGCGAGCTCGTCGACTACGGCCACGTGGGCGACCTCGAGGGGGTCGACGTCCGGCTCCTCGCCCGGCTCGCCGAGGCGGGCTTCGTGCCGGTCGTCGCCGCGCTCGCCGCGGCGGCCGACGGCGCGCCGCTCAACGTCAACGCCGACACCGTCGCCGCCGCGCTCGCG
>JAHDVN010000219.1:1093-5983 GCA_023384635.1 Thermoanaerobaculia bacterium | reverse complement strand
GACGCCAACCCCTCCTTGAATCTGTCGCAAGTCGCCTGGCACCTCGGGGGGTGGAAGGTCGCCCCGGAAAGTCGCCTGGCACCTCGAGGGCACCTCGAGGGGGGAAAGTCGCCTGGCACCTCGAAGGGCGGCACCTCGAGGCACCTCGAGGGGAGAAAGTCGCCTGGCACCTCGAAGGGCACCTCGAAGCACCTCGAAGGGGGCGCCGGTCAGAGCCGCGCCAGGCGCTTGAGGGTGGCGCGCAGCAGGTCGGGGAAGGGCGCCTCGGGGAGCTCCTTGCGGGTCTCGGCCACGGCGCGCTGGGCGAGGGCCTCCCGGTAGCCGAGGTTGACGAGGGCGGCGAGCAGGTCGTCCTCGAGGGCGCTGGCGGCGGTGGCCGCGGAGGCGGCGGGGGAGGGGAAAGCCAGGGCCATTTCCTGCACCCGGTCGCTCAGCTCGAGGACCATCCGCTCGGCGGTCTTGCGGCCGACGCCGGGGATCGCCGTCAGGCGCCGGACGTCCCCGCTCGCCAGCGCGGCGAGGAGCTCGGCCGGGGGCATCCCCGAGAGCACCACCTGCGCCAAGCGCGGGCCGATCCCCGAGACCGCGATCAGCTTCTCGAAGATCGCCAGCTCCTGCTCGGTCCAGAAGCCGAAGAGGGTGATCTGGTCCTCGCGCACGTGGGTGTGGACGAAGAGGCGGACCGCCTCGCCCGCCCCGGCGCGCTCGAGCTCGTAGAAGGTGGAGAGCGGGATATGGACGGCGTAGCCGACCCCGCCGACCTCCAGCAGGACCCGCTCGGGGGAGAGCGCGGCGGGCAGGCCGCGGAGCGAGCCGATCATCGCCGCCTCCCCCCGGGGCCCGGGCTCAGCCGCCGCTCGCGGCGTCCCCGGCCAGCCCGAGATCCTCGAGCAGCGGGCGGTCGTAGGTCACCTTGAGCTCCAGCTTCCGCTGCGCGATCAGCGAGTCGACCAGGGCCTCGAACGCCTGGCCCTCCAGCTCCTGGCGCTTCTGCTCCCGCTCGGCGGCGAAGCGCGCCGGGTCGAAGTGCTGCCGCTCGAGGACCTCGAAGAGGACCGCGCCGTTGCCGGTGGCGAACGGCCCGCCGACTTGGCCGGCCTCGAGGGTGAAGGCGGCGGCCGCCACCTCGGCGCTCCCGGCCAGGCCCGGCAGGTCGCCGCGGGGGCCGAAGGCGGGGCTCTCGACGGCCTGGACGCCCAGCTCGGCCGCGACCTCGTCGAGGCTCTTGCCGCCGGCCATCGCGCCGCGCGCACGCTGGAGCTCCTGGCGGGCGAGCTCGCCCTGCTTCTGCTGCTGCACCGCGAGGCGGACCCGGGGCGCGACCTCGGCGAGCTCGGGGGTGCGGGGCTCGCGCTCCTCGACCAGCCAGAGGAGGGCCCAGCCGCGGGGGATCTTCACCGGGTCGGAGACGGTTCCCTGGGCCAGGGCGAAGGCGGCGGTGGTGAACGGCGTGCCGCGGCCGATCCCGGCCACCGGATCCTCCTCGCCGAACGGCGGGGTGGTCTGCCCGGAGACGACCTCGCCGTCCGCGAGCCCCTGGAGCTGCTCGGCGGTCGCCAGCTTCTCCTCGCGCACCCGCCGCGAGAGCTCGCGGGCGCGGGCCTCGGCGGCGGCGTCGACCCGCTCGGTGAGGAGCCGCGCCCGGATCTGGGGCTCGACCTCCTCGTACGGCTGGAGGCCGGCCGCCCGCCGCTCGAGGACCTCGAGCAGGTGGAAGCCGAAGCCGGTGCGCAGGGGGCCGACCAGGCGGCCCGGCTCGGCCGAGAAGGCGGCGTCCTCGAACTCCTTGATCATCCGCCCGCGGCCGAAGAAGCCGAGGTCGCCGCCGCGGCTCTGGCTGCCCGGGTCGTCGGAGCGCTCGCGGGCGAGCGCGGCGAAGTCGGCGCCGCCCTCGATGCGGGCCCGCAGCGCGTCGATCTCGGCCCGCGCCTGCTCCTCGGTCCGCCCGGCCCCGACCTGCACCAGGATGTGGCGGGCGCGCACCTGCTCCTCGCGGCGGTACTCCTCCTGGTTCTGGTCGTAGTAGCGGCGCAGGTCCTCGTCGGAGACCTGGGTCTGGGCGCGCAGGCGCGCCCCGTCGACGAGCAGGTAGGAGACGACCCGCTGGCGCGGCAGCCGGAACGCCTCGGGGTGGGCCGCGAAATGGGCTTCCACCTCGGCCGGCTCGACGGTCGCCTGCTGGGCGAAGCGGGCGGCCGGGAGCTGGAGGTAACGCACGCGGGCCTTCTCGGCGTCGTCGCGGTAGGCGCGCTCGACCTCGGCGTCGGGGACGTGGAGGGTCTGCGCCAGGATGCTGGAGACCTTGTTGATCAGGATCTGGTCGCGCACCGTGCGCTCGAAGGCGGCTACGGTGTAGCCCTCGGAGGCCAGCACCTGCTCGTAGAACTCCGGGCCGACGAAGGCGCCGCTCTCGTCGCGGAAGATCGACTGCGCGAGGATCGCCTCCCGCACCTCGGCGTCGCTCGCCGAGAGCCCGAGCCGCGCCGCCTCCTGGAGCAGGATCTTCTGGCCCACCAGTTGCTCGAGCGCCTGGAGCGGCAGCTGGAGCTGCTGGGCCATCTCCGGGGTGAAGCGCTCGCCGAAGGCCTGGCGGTAGCGCTCCTCCAGGCTCCGGTACTGGCGCTGGAACTCGTCGTAGCCGACCTTGCTGTCGCCCACCGTGGCGGCGGCGCCGGTGCCGCCGGCGCCCATCCGGGCGGCGCCGAAGTCGACGAAGACGAAGGCGATGAAGACGATGATGACGAGCCAGAGAATCCAGGACAGGTAGCGCAGGTTGTCGCGCAGGATCTTGAGCATGGCGGGGCTCCCGAGGCCCGGGGGACCGGGCACGAACGGGGCATGCTAACAGGGGTGGGCGGGGCCGGCAAACGAACCCGGGGGGGCGGCGAGCCGGGTGCTATATTGCGAGGTTGCTTCGGGAAGGGAGCCCGTGAACCAACCCCGCCGCCGCCGCCGCGCCAAGGACTGGTACACCGTCTCGGTCGACACGCTCCGAGCGCTCGGGCTGATCGCGCTGCTCCTGGCCGTGGCGGGGACCGGGTTCCTGCTCTACCGGCACTGGCAGGAGCGGGCCCTCGAACGGGAGGCGCGAGGGGTCCTCGAGGAGGCCGCGGCGCTGCTGCAGCGGGTGGAGGGCGGCGGGGGCCGCGCCGCGCTCTCCGCCGACTCCCAGGACGCCTGGACCAGCCTCGAGCGCGGCCGGGTGGCGCTCGACGTCGGCGAGTTCGCCGAGGCGCTCGAGCACGGCCGGCGGGCCCGCGCCCTCCTCCAGTCGATGCTCGACGCGCTGCGGGACCGCCCGGCCACGGGTGAGGCACAGTTCATAGCGGTCCAGGGCGGGGTGGAGTACCGTCGCGGGGAGCGCGGCGAGTGGGAGGAGGCCCGGGGGCGGCTGGTGCTCCAGTCGGGCGACTACGTCAAGACCTCCGCCAACGGCTCGGCGGAGATCGTCTTCCTCGACGGCACCCTCTACACCGTGCGCCCGAATACCCTCTTCCTCGTCACCCGCACGCGGGCCGGGGCGGGGCAGCCGGGGAGCCAGACGATCGCGATGCAGTACGGATGGGTGAACCTCAACACCGCCCAGCGCGGCAGCCGGGTGACGACCCCGCGCGCCGAAGCGCGCGTGGCCGAGCAGTCCGAGGCGGTGGTGGCCTACGACGAGCGGGCCGGCGAAGGGCGGTTCGCGGCCTACCGGGGCAGCGTCGAGGTGGCTTCGAGCACCGGCACCGAGCGCCGGCTGGGGGCCCTGCAGCAGGTGACCCAGACCGGCGACCTGCTCTCCGAGGCCCGCCCGCTGCCGCCGGCCCCCGCCGCGCGGGAGCCGGCCGACCGGGCCGAGTTCGCGCTCGGCGCCGCCCGCACCCTGACCCTCGCCTGGCAGGATCTGCCCGGGACGCCCCGCTACGCCCTGCAGGTCTCCCGCAGCCGCCTCTTCGTCGACAACCTCGTCGACGTCGAGGGGCGGGTGAAGAGCTCGGCGACCCTCGGGGTGCGCGGCGCCGGCAGCTTCCTCTGGCGCGTGGCCGCGATCTCGCCGCAGGGTCTGCAGGGGCCGTGGAGCGCTCCGCGCTCGTTCCGGGTCGCCACTTCCAGCGAGAGCGGAGGCAGCGAGGCCGACCGGGTGCCGCCGCCCCTCGACATCGAGGAGGTCCAGGTCTACGGCTCGCTCGTCATCGTCGGCGGCCGCACCGAGCCGGGCGCCGTGGTGGCGGTCAACGGCGAGCAGGTGGCGACGGCCGCGGACGGCTCGTTCACCAAGACCGTCCAGCTCGCCAACGAGGGCTGGACGTTCGTCGAGATCAAGGCGCGCGACGTGGCCGGCAACGAGACGGTGCGGCGGCGCCGCGTGTTCCTGGAGACGCTCTGACGGGCCCCCCGGCCCGTCTTCACCCCCGACCTTCCGAAGCGGACGATCCATGCCCCTGCTCTCGCTGCTGCGCTACTTCTCGAACGATCTCGCGATCGACCTCGGCACCGCCAACACGCTCGTCTACGCCCGCAACAAGGGGATCGTGGTGCGCGAGCCGTCGATCGTGGCGATCAACAAGCTCACCAACCGCGTCGAGGCCGTGGGGGCCGAGGCCAAGGAGATGCTCGGCCGCACCCCCGGCAACATCGAGGCGATCCGGCCGATGAAGGACGGCGTCATCGCCGACTTCGAGGTCACCGAGCGGATGCTCGACTACTTCATCCGCAAGGCCCACGGCCGCAAGCTCTACGTCCACCCGCGGATCGTCATCGGCGTGCCCGGCGAGATCACGCAGGTCGAGAAGCGCGCGGTGCGCGACTCGGCGCAGAAGGCGGGCGCCTCCGAGGTCTACCTCGTCGAGCAGGCGATGATGGCGGCGATCGGCGCCGGGCTGCCGATCACCGAGCCGTCGGGCAACA
>JAHDVN010000219.1:0-1083 GCA_023384635.1 Thermoanaerobaculia bacterium | reverse complement strand
CATGATCGTCGACATCGGCGGCGGCACCACGGACGTGGCGGTGATCTCGCTCTCGGGCATCGTCTACTCGCGCTCCGTGCGGGTCGCGGGCAACGAGATGGACGAGGCGGTGATCCAGTACCTGAAGCGCAAGTACAACCTCCTCATCGGCGAGCGCACCGCCGAGGCGATCAAGTGCGAGATCGGCTCGGCCTGGCCGCTGAAGGAGGAGCGCGCCATGGAGATCAAGGGCCGCGACCTCGTCGAGGGGGTCCCCAAGACGCTGCGGGTGAGCGACGCCGAGATCCGCGAGGCCCTCACCGAGACCGTCAACGCGATCGTCGAGGCGGTGCGCATGGCGCTCGAGCGCACGCCGCCCGAGCTCTCCGCCGACATCATGGACAAGGGGATCGTGCTCTCCGGCGGCGGCGGCCTGCTCCAGGGGCTCGACGCGCGGCTGCGCGCCGAGACCGGCCTGCCCGTGGTGCAGGCCGAGGATCCGCTCGCCTGCGTGGTGCTCGGCACCGGCCGGGTGCTCGAGGAGATGGACCTGCTGCGGAAGGTCTCGATCCGCTGAGCCCGCAGCGGGCCGGCTCGGATGTCCAACCGCCTCGGACGGCCCCTGCTCTTCCTGCTGCTCGGCGCGCAGCTCGCCCTGCTCACCTGGCAGGTGCGGCGCGCCCACGGCTCGCTCGGCCTCGCCGGGGAGGCGGCCCTGCACGTCACGGGGCCGGTGGCGCGCGCCTTCGGCGGGCTCGCCGAGGGGCTCGGCCAGGCGCGCGCGCGCTCCCGCCAGGGCCGGCTGCTGGCGGCCGAGAACGCGGCGCTGCGCGCCGAGATCGGCGAGCTGCGGCGCGAGCGGCTGCGGCTCGAGGCCCTCGAGCTCGAGGCCGACCGGCTCGCCACCGCGCTCGCCTTCCGGCGCACCAGCTCGTTCCGGCTGCGTCCGGCCGAGGTGGTGTACGTCGACCATGCGGCCCAGGTGCGCAGCCTCGTCCTCCACTGCGGCGAGCCGGCGCGCGTGAACCAGCCGGTGCTCGACGAGGCGGGGCTGGTCGGGCGGGTGATCTCGACCGCCGGGGCCTACGCCCGGGTCCAGCTGAT
>JAHDVN010000218.1 GCA_023384635.1 Thermoanaerobaculia bacterium | reverse complement strand
AGCCGCCCTCCTCGATGTTGCGCGCCGCGCCGAAGAAGCGCTTCGGCCGCTGCAGGGCGTTGGCGTCGACGCCGCCCGAGAGCACCTTGCCGGAGGGGGGCTGCACGGTGTTGTAGGCGCGCGCCAGGCGGGTGATCGAGTCGAGCAGGATCACCACGTCGCGCTTGTGCTCGACGAGCCGTTTCGCCTTCTCGATCACCATCTCGGCCACCTGCACGTGGCGGGTCGCCGGCTCGTCGAAGGTCGAGGAGACGACCTCCCCCTGCACCGAGCGCTGCATGTCGGTGACCTCCTCGGGCCGCTCGTCGATGAGCAGCACGATGAGGGCGACCTCGGGGTGGTTCTTCGCCACCGAGTGGGCGATCGACTGCAGCAGCATCGTCTTGCCGGTGCGCGGCGGGGCGACGATCAGCGCCCGCTGCCCCTTGCCCATCGGCGTCACCAGGTCCATCACGCGGGCCGACATGTCGCCCGCCACCTCGAGCCGCAGGCGCTCCTCGGGGTAGAGGGGCGTCAGGTTGTCGAAGAAGACCTTCGAGCGCGTGACGTCGGGGGCCTCGAAGTTGATCGCCTCGACCTTGATCAGGGCGAAGTAGCGCTCGCCGTCCTTGGGCTGGCGCACCTGGCCGGAGACGGTGTCGCCGGTGCGCAGGTCGAAGCGCCGGATCTGGGACGGGGAGACGTAGATGTCGTCCGGACCGGGGAGGTAGTTGTACTCGGGAGCGCGCAGGAAGCCGAAACCGTCCGGCAGGCACTCCAGCACGCCCTCGGCGAAGATGAGGCCGCTCTTCTCCGTCTGCGCCTGCAGGATCTTGAAGATCAGCTCCTGCTTGCGCAGGCCCGCGGCGCCCTCGACGTTGAGCTCCAGCGCCGCCTGGGCGAGCTCGGCGGCGTTCATCTCCTTGAGGGCGCGGATGTCGAGCATCTGGCGGCCGTCGGCCGGCGGCGGCGGCAGGTCCGCCTGCAGCGAGGCCTCGCTCGGCAGCTCGTGGTCCAGGACCTTAGGCACGCCCTTCTTCCCTCTCCGCATGCGGCGCGCCCGCGACCGCGAGAAAGTCTTCGATGTATCTCCAGAGCTCACGAGTTCCCTCCCCGGTGTGGGACGAAAAGGCGTGGACCGGCCGCTCGGCGGCCAGCGCCAGCGAGCCGCGGATGGCGGCGAGCGATCCCGCCCGCCGCCCTCTCGGCACCTTGTCGATCTTGGTGGCGACGACTGCGAACGGCACGCCCACCTCGCCGAGGTAGGCCGCCGCCTGCTGGTCGAGCGAGGTGGCGCCCACCTCGCCGTCGACGAGCAGCAACACGTTCCGGCCGCGGCGCGGCCGGCCGAGGTAGGCCTCGATGAGGCCCCCCCAGCGCGCGCGCTCGGAGCGCGAGGCGCGCGCGTATCCGTAACCCGGCAGATCGACGACGAAGAAGCGCCGGTCGACCAGGTAGAAGTGGATCGCCCTCGTCCGGCCCGGGGTGCGGCTGACGCGCGCCAGCGCGCCACGGCCCAAGAGGCGGTTGAGGAGCGAGGACTTGCCGACGTTGGAGCGACCCACCAGGGCGAGCTCCGGCCTCCCGTCGCCCGGCAGGTCCTGCTCGCCGTGCACGGCCCGGAAGAGTTCCGCCTGCGGGTTTTTCATTCTGCTCGGGGACTCCAGCTGGATCGGGGGCGGTGCCGCGCCGGAGGCGCGCCCGCGCGGTGCGATCGGATGTCCAAAAAGGGTGGGTCGCCGGGGGGCTCTGGCTCCCTGGCGACCCCGGCGACTTCAGTGGGCCAGCGAGTCTGGCCCGGCCGGCGGCTCGGTGGAAGCCTGCCGGTATTCTTTCCTATCCGCCCCCGGGACCGCAAGGGGGGCCTCCAGCGCGAGCCGGAGGACCTCGTCCATGGTCTCGACGAGCTCGAACTGCATCGCCTCCCGCACCTCCGGCGGGATCTCCTCGAGGTCCTTCTCGTTCTCCTTGGGCAGGAGAACCTGCGAGATTCCGGCCCGGAAGGCGGCCAGGAGCTTCTCCTTGATGCCGCCCACCGGCAGCACCTTGCCGCGCAGCGTGACCTCCCCGGTCATCGCCACCTCGCGGCGCACCGGGATCCCGGCCACCGCGGAGACCAGCGCCGTGGCCATCGTGATCCCCGCCGAGGGGCCGTCCTTCGGGATCGCCCCCTCCGGCACGTGAATGTGGAGGTCGAGCCGCTCGCTGAACTCCGGGTCGATGCCGAGCAGCTCGGCGCGGCTGCGCAGGTACGAGACGGCGGCGCGCGCCGACTCCTGCATCACCTCGCCGAGCTGGCCGGTGATCGTGAGCTTCCCCTTGCCCTTCATGAGGCCGACCTCGACCTCGAGCAGGTCGCCCCCGACCTCGGTCCAAGCCAACCCGGTCGCCACTCCGAGCTCCGGGTGGTCGCTGCGCCGGTAGGGGCGGTAGCGGGCCCGCCCGAGCAGCTCGCCGAGGAGATCCGGGGTGACCTCGACGCGGATGCCGCGGCCCTCGGTGACCACGCGCCGCGCCACCTTCCGGCAGACGGAGGCGACCTCGCGGTCGAGGTTGCGCACCCCCGCCTCCCGCGTGTAGCCCTCGATCAGCTGGCGCAGGCCCTCGTCCGGGACGGCGATCTGCTCGTCGGTGAGACCGTGCGCCTTGACCTGCTTCGGGAGCAGGAACTGCCGCGCGATGGCGAGCTTCTCGTTCGGGGTGTAGCCGGAGAGCTGGATGATCTCCATGCGGTCGCGCAGCGGCGCCGGGATCGGATGCGCCACGTTCGCAGTGCAGATGAACATCACCTTCGACAGATCGTACTCGACGTCCAGGTAGTGGTCGACGAAGGCGTTGTTCTGGGCCGGGTCGAGGACCTCGAGGAGCGCCGACGACGGGTCGCCGCGGAAGTCCATCGACATCTTGTCGACCTCGTCGAGGAGGAAGACGGGGTTGACCGTGCCGGCCTTCTTCATCATCTGGACGACCTGGCCCGGAAACGCCCCGATGTAGGTGCGGCGGTGGCCGCGGATCTCGGCCTCGTCGCGCACGCCGCCGAGCGAAAGGCGCACGAAACGCCTTCCGGTCGCCCGCGCGATCGAGCCTGCGAGCGACGACTTGCCGACCCCCGGGGGCCCGACGAAGCAGAGGATCGACGCCTGGGTGCGGCCGGTCAGCTGGCGAACCGCCAGGAACTCGAGGATGCGCTCCTTGATCTTCTCCAGGCCGTAGTGGTCGGCGTTCAGGATCTCCTCGGCCCGCACCAGGTCCTTCAGCTCCTTGCTCGCGCGTTTCCACGGCACCGAGACCAGCCAGTCGATGTAGTTGCGCGACACCGTAGACTCGGCCGACACCGGCGGCATCGCCTCCAGCCGCTTGAGCTCCTGGTCGGCCTTCTCCCGCGCCGCCTTGGGCATTCCGGCCTTCTCGATCCGCTCCTTGAGCTCCACGAGCTCGTCGCCGCGGTCGTCCTTGCGCCCCAGCTCCTGGTGGATGGCCTTGATCTTCTCGTTGAGGTAGTACTCCTTCTGGGCCTTCTCCATCTGCTTCTTGACCTGCACGTTGATCCGCTTGTCGATGTTCAGCTTCTCGATCTCGATGTCGAGCAGATCGTGCAGGCGCTGGAGCCGCTCGTAGGGATTGAGCAACTCGAGCAGGGACTGCTTCTCCGCGGTGGTCACCATCAGGTGGGCGGAGAGCGTGTCGGCGAACCGGTCGGGCTCGTCGAGCTTCAGGGTCGGGAGCAAACCCTCGAAGGCGAGGTGGTGCGACATCTTCGCGTACTGTTCGAAGATGCCGAGCACCTTGTTCATGTAGAGCTCGAGTTTGTCGCTCAGCGGGAAGGCGGAGTCGTACGACTCGACCTCCGCCTCGGTGCCGGCCTCCCCGGCGAGGCCCAGGAGCTTGGCCCGGCGCACGCCCTCGACCATCACCTTCACGTTCCCGTTCGGGAGCTTCAGGTTCTGGACCACCCGCGCCACCACCCCGAGGTCGTAGAGATCCTCGCGTGCCGGCTCGTCGACCTTGGGGTCGCGCTGGGCGACGAGGAAGATGAGCCGTTCCGGCCCGGCGAGCGCCTGCTCGAGCGCCCGCACGGAGCCCTCGCGGCCGACGATGAACGGCGCCATCATGTGCGGGAAGACCACCATGTCGCGCAGCGGGACGACCGGCAGCCGCGCGGAGCGGTCGTGGAGGAACCCGGGGTTCATCTCAGCTCACCCGGCCTTGCGGTAGACGGTGATCGGAGCCGCCCGCTTGAGGACGACCTCGTCGGTGATGACGCACTCCTCGATCTCCCGCTGGGAGGGGATGGTGTACATCATCTCGAGCATCAGCTCCTCGAGGATGATGCGCAGCCCGCGCGCGCCGACGTTGCGCTTGAGCGACTCCTTGGCCACCGCGAGCAGCGCCTCGTCCGTGAAGGTGAGCCGCACGTCCTCGAAGTCGAACATCGTCTGATACTGCTTGACGAGGCTGTTCTTGGGCTCCCTGAGGATACGCACCAGCGAGGCCTCGTCGAGCGCCTCGAGGGTCGCGAGCACGGGCAGCCGCCCCACGAACTCCGGAATCATCCCGAACTTGATCAGATCCTCGGGCAGCACCTGCTCGAGCACCTTGGCGATCGACCTCTCCTTGCGCCCCTTGATCTCGGCGCCGAAGCCGAGGCTCTTCTGGTTCAGGCGCCGCTCGACGTGCTCGTCGAGGCCGACGAACGCGCCGCCGCAGATGAACAGGATGTTCGAGGTGTCGATCTGCAGGAACTCCTGGTGCGGGTGCTTGCGGCCGCCCTGAGGGGGCACGTTGCAGATGGTCCCCTCGAGGATCTTGAGCAGCGCCTGCTGCACCCCTTCGCCCGAGACGTCGCGGGTGATCGACGGGTTCTCCCCCTTGCGGGCGATCTTGTCGATCTCGTCGATGTAGACGATGCCGCGCTGGGTCTTCTCCTTGTCGTTACCCGACGCCTGGTAGAGCTTCAGGATGATGTTCTCGACGTCCTCCCCGACGTAGCCGGCCTCGGTGAGGGTGGTGGCATCGGCGATCGTGAACGGCACCGAGAGGACGCGGGCGAGGGTCTGAGCGAGCAGCGTCTTGCCGGTGCCCGTGGGGCCCATGAGGAGGATGTTCGACTTCTGGAGCTCGACCTCCTGGCGCGACCGCTCGGCGAACTCGATGCGGCGGTAGTGGTTGTACACCGCGACCGCGAGCTTCTTCTTCGCCGTGTCCTGCCCGATCACGTAGTCGTCGAGGAGGTTCTTGATCTCCTTCGGCTTCGGGAGGGTGGTCTCCTGCTGCTGCTCGTGCAGGCGGTCCTCGGCGATGATGTCGAGACAGATGTCGACACACTCGTCGCAGATGAACACGGTGGGACCGGCGATGAGCTTCTTGACCTCCCGCTGGCTCTTGTTGCAGAACGAGCACCTGAGGGTGTCGTCGCCGGGTTCGCGCTTCGCCATCTCACCTCCGCCGGGGGCCCCGGCATCTCGCCGTCCGGGCCCGCCTGCTCTCCTCCAACCGGGCCGCGGCGGGCTTCATTCCCGCCCGCCCCGCGGACTCTCCGGACCGCCCCGGGGCGTCTTCCACAATCCTAACAGACGCTTTCCGGGCCTCAGCCCTGGCGCCTCGCCATCACCTCGTCGGCGATGCCGTAGGCGACCGCCTCCTCGGCCGAGAGGATCTTGTCCCGCTCGGTGTCGACGTGGATCAGGTCCTTGGCCTGGCCGGTGTGGAAGGCCAGGATCTCGTCGATCCGCTCGCGCATCTTCAGCAGCTCGCGGGCGTGGATCTCGATCTCGGTCTGCTGCCCGGCGAGGCCATAGAGGAGCGGCTGGTGGATCAGCACCCGGCTGTTGGGCAGCACCCGCCGCTTGCCCTTGGTCCCGGCCGCCAGCAGCACCGCCGCCATCGAGGCCGCCTGGCCGATGCAGAAGGTCGCGACGTCCGGCTTGACGTACTGCATCGTGTCGTAGATCGCCATGCCGGCGCTCACCGACCCGCCGGGCGAGTTGATGTAGAGCTGGATGTCGCGCTCCGGGTTCTCGGCCT
>JAHDVN010000217.1:3568-6025 GCA_023384635.1 Thermoanaerobaculia bacterium | reverse complement strand
GAGAGCCGCGTCGCCTCGCGCCTGCGCGTGCGCTACGAGCCGGGCGACCTGCCGACCTCCACGGCCACGGCCAGCGCGGCGCTGAAGCGCGTGGTGGCGCAGCTCGCCTTCTTCTACCTCCACGAGCTCCACGACGTGAAGGGCCAGGACGTCTACGACGCCCGCGACGGCGCCCTCTCCGAGCTCTCTGACATGGTGCGCGGCCACGCCGGCCTCCTGCTCGCCGGCGAGCCCGACGTCGACCAGAGCCGCCCCCAGGTGCTCACCACGAAGACCTCCGACGACGCCCGCTTCACCCTGGAGGCGATGGAGGACTGGTGAGCCCGGGACTCTCGATCTCCGTCACCGGCGCCGACGAGGCGGCCACCGCGATCCGCGCCGTCGGCGATCGGATCACCGGGTCGTTCCGCCCGTTCTTCGAGGTGCTCGGCGCCGACTGGGAGGCCGCCTTCCAGGGGCGGATCGACATGGCGGGCGGGGAGACCCCCTGGCCGCCGATGTCGGCCACCCGCCGCCGGATCCGCGCGAGCTCCCAGACCCCGGGCGACTTTCCGCTTCTGCGCGAAACGGGCGACCTGCGCGCCTCGATCGTCTCCACGATCACCGACGACGCCCTCGACGTCGGCACGGCGCTCCCCTATGCCGCGCTCCTGCACTTCGGCGGCACCACCCCGCCCGGCTCCATGGTCCCCGGCGCGCGCGTCCCGCCCCGGCCGTTCGTCTACCTGACCAACGAGCAGGTCGGCGATGCGGTGGACCTGCTGTACGAGTGGATCTACGACGGCGAGGCCGGTCGTGACTGACCCGACGCCCCACCCGCAGTTCGACTGGTCGGTCGACACGCTGATCGCCGAGGCGGTGGTGCGGACCCTCCGCGCGGACACGGTGCTCTCGGCCTACTTCGGCTCGGGGATGGGAATACTGCCGATCGAGTCGGAGGTCTTCTTCGACGCCGGGGTGCTCTCGCTGCGCGCCCCAGCCCTGCTGGTCTCGCTCGCCGGTCTCGACGAGGTGCGAATCGGCTCGGCGCAGTACGCCGAGCTCGAGACGGTGGTGGACCTCTGGCTGGTGACTGCCGCCGAGACCTCCACCACCTCGCAGCAGTGGCTCCGCGCCCGGATCGTGAACTACATCAAGGCGCTCCTCCAGACCGAGCAGGGGACGCTGCGCGACAGCGACGGCAACCGGATCACCGAGGCGCTCACGCGCTTCCAGCGCACCCTCCTGTCCGGTCGGCTGCGCGGCACGAACCTCGTGCTCACGCAACTGCGCTGCCTCTACCGCTCCGACATCGACCAGAGCACGCGGGAGTTCGAGGACTGACGATGGCCGGAACGATGCAGACCGCGCTCGTCTACTACCCGGGGCACCTCGGCAAGGACCCGGTCACCGAGCTCGACGCGACGCGGCAGATCACCTGGAACCGCAAGGTCAAGCGGGTGCCCGAGCCGGCGGCCACCAGCCTCGTGCGCCACGGCGGCTTCCACCGCGCGCTGCGCCCCGCCGAGGCGGCCGAGTCGTTCGGCTTGCCGCTGGCGACCGTCGGCGATCTCACCGCGGCGGGCAAGCTGCGCCGCGCCACCTTCCAGCCGCGCGAGGGCGACCCCGAGGAGGTCGTCGTTCTCGATAAGGCCACGATCGCCGCCCTGCGCGCGGCGCTGACCATAGGAGACTGACCGATGGCAGTCGCAACCGGAAACACCGTCCTCCTCGGCCTGGCGCCCGAGCTGGAGTTCGGCGTCCCCGACAGCGGGGCGACGTTCGAGTACCTGAAGCCGATCCTCCCCCTCACCGTGGGGATCAACCGCTCCGTCTCGCCCGGCGGCGAGGTGAACCAGTCCGGCTACGCCGAGAAGGGCGTCCCCGGGCCGATCAACGGCGTCTTCGACATCGGCGCCCGGATGAGCTCGGCCACCCTGCTCATGTACCTCGAGCACATCTTCCGCTCCTGCGTGAAGAGCGAGCCCGAGGCCGACGTCTTCAAGTACATCTTCTCGCCGGACGTGGACGGGGTGGACACCAGCTTCGCCGGGGTCTTCGCCCTGCCGCCGATCGACCAGCACCAGATCTACGGCGTGAAGCTCAACCAGCTCTCCATGCAGATCGGGAACAACACGGCGATCCCCGTGCGCCTCTCCGGCTACGTGGCCCACGGGACGCGGGTCGGCGCGGCGGTGGCGGACGAGGGCAACACGGGGACCTACCCCTACGCGCCGCAGATCCGCGGCCTGGTGGACCCGTCGATCGCGGCCACGAAGAGCATCTTCGTGAAGATCACGAAGGTCGCCGGGGCGGACTACGAGTTCAAGGTCTCGGTCGCGGACAGCGACGGCGACCCGGTGCCCGCCTACGGCGGCACGGCGATGGATCTCGCCACCGACCCGACGACCGGCCGTGGCATCTGGCAGAACCTCACCGGCGACGCCGACGAGGACCTCGGCGTCTGGGCCGAGAACC
>JAHDVN010000217.1:655-3558 GCA_023384635.1 Thermoanaerobaculia bacterium | reverse complement strand
GATGGAGACGACTTCGCCCTGCTCGCCCTCGGCGACGTCTGGGAGTTCCCGCTGACGTGGACGCTCCCGACCGCCACCTACCTCGGCGGCCAGCGCTACACCAGCGCCCACCAGATCAACTACGTCCGCCCGATCACCGACCCGGCCTCGGCCTGGTCGGAGTTCCGCACCCTCACCTCGACGATCACGATCCCCTGGCCGCTCACGGTGGACCAGGGCTCCGGCAGCCGGTACGTCTACGGCCTCGACCGGGACGGCCTCTTCGCCCCCACGCTCCAGCTCACCCGCAAGCACACCGACCGCGACTTCGTCGAGTTCCTCGAGCAGCACGCCCAGTTCGAGATGGAGACGCACTTCCTCGGGCAGCAGCTCGAGGGGGGCCCGCACCGCGAGTCGATCGTCTTCAAGTGGGGCCAGGTCTCGGTCGCCACGCTCGCCCGCCCGGCGCAGAACGACCGGGCGATCACCGAGACGATCACGCTGCGCGGCGAGACGAACGACTCCGGCGACGCGCCGCTGACGGTGGAGGTGATCACCGACCGCGACTGGACCCCGGCCACGCCGCAGGCGTAGCCGACGATTCTGGGGCGCCTGTGAGCTGACCGCCCCACCCCACGAGCAGCACCGCGGCCCGGCCAGGCGGGCCGCCTTCCGAGCGGGGGAGACGTGGCCGACGAGCGGCAGGTCAAGGCGACTCTGGAGGTCCAGCGGACCGGCGATCAGGCCGCGTTCGCGAAGACCGCCGAGGAGATCGAGCGCGTCGGCAGCGCGGCGAACGGCGCCGCCCCGAAGCTCCAGGAGTTCGGTGATTCGGCCGAGCAGGCCAGCCGCAAAGTGCTTGCGCACGGCGAGTCCTACGCCGCGTCGGCCGAAAAAGGCAACGTCTTCACCCGCACCGTCAAGGAGGCGACCTCCAGCCTCGACGGCATGATCAACGTCGCCGGCCGCATCGCTGGCGTGGTGGGTGCGATGTGGGCGGCGTGGGAGGCTGGCGTCGCCGTTGGCACGAAGGTGCGCCAGGCTTTCAACTGGCTGACCGACGGAGAGTTCGACAACGCGCTGCAGCGCTTCATCCAGGACCTCTCCGGCCTCGGCGACGGCTCAAACACTGTGGCGCAGGAGGTCGAGCGCCTCTCGAACATCGTCAACATCCTCCAAAAGAACGGCTTCGACACGCTTCGGATGTCCGCCGAGGAGTTGGAGGCGGCGTATAACGGCCTGATTTCCAAGAAGCGCGAGGCGGCCGAGGAGACGGAGAACCTCCAGGCGGCCTACGAGAAGTGGATCGAGGAGACCGGCCTCTCCGAGGAGGCCCTGGCGAAGGCCTCGAAGGAGCTGGAGTTCTTCGCCGAGCAGATGAAGAAGACGAACGAGGGGATGAGCGACGCCAAGGTCGCCGAAGCCCTCGAGCGTCAGATCGAGAGCCTGACCAAGAAGTACGAAACGCTCGGGATCCAGGCCCCCGCCAACGTCCAGAAGCTCGCCGCCGCCCTGGAGGCCCAGGGCGCCGCGGCGGAGAAGGCGAGCGGCCGGACAGTGGCCGCGATCGACAAGCAACAGGCGGCGATCGAGAAGACGGCAGACTCGATCGTGAAGCAGATCCAGCCCATGGGCGAGAGCCTGGCCGAGATGGCCGCTGCCTGGGAGCTGGCGCTCACGAAGATCGACTTCTCGTCCCTCTCGGGCGAAGGGCTCACGAAGGCCACCGAGCTCGTGCAGCAGCTGGTGGACCACTACCGCGCGGCCGGGGAGGAGATTCCACCCTCGGTGGAGGCCGCGGCCGACGCAACAGGCGTGTTCCTCGCGCAGATCGAGCGGACGGTGGACAAGGGGCAGTCGTTCTCGGGCGCGGTAGACGACATGGCCGGGTCCGCCCTGCAGATGACGCAGGAGGTGGACGCCGCCGGAAACGTCATCACCCGCATCTCGGAGGCCGCCGGCGACGCCGCGGGCTCGCTCGGGGAGGCGGGCGACGCTCTCGCCGGCTCGGGAGAAGCGGCCAGTGGCGCCGCCTCGGCGATGGACGAGGTACAGGCGAAGTGGAGCGCCCTGAAGGACTCCGCCGGTGAGGCCGGGTCGGCCGTGGAGGAGGCGGGGGGGCAGATCGCCGCCGGGTCGCAGGAAGCGGGCGAGGGGGCCGGAGAGATCGAGAAGGCTGCCAACGCTGGCAAGGCCGCCGGCGAGGGGATGACCACGGCCGCCGAGGCGGCCACGGGGCTCGCCGAGGGGATGGGCTCCGCGGCGGAGTCGGCCACGGCGATCGCCGACGTGCTCGGGACGATCCAGGGGCCGAGCGAGGCGGCCGCCGCGGCGATGGAGAAGATCCAGGCCGCCGCTGAGGGACTCTCGGGGATCAGCCTCGACGGGCTGGTGGCGCAACTGGAAGCGGTAGCCGCCGCGGCGCAGAAGGCCGCAGAGGCACTCGACCAGGTGGAGGGTGTGGAAGGTGGCACGTAGAACATTCGGGGTCCTCACGGATGGGCTGAAGCGTATGTCCGCGTCGCTCGAAGACGTCGCGGTGAAGGCCGATAAGGCCCGCGAGTCGGTTGGCACCGCAGCCACGGCGCTGCGCGAGATCGAGCAGCTAGCCCCACAGGCCGCCACCCAGCTCGACGACCTCTCCGAGCATATCGACCGTTTCGCCGAGTACGGCAACACCTGGGCACAGGAGCTCCAGCTCCAGCTCGAGGCGGTGAAGATCGGTGCCGTCGACCTGGAAGACTTCATCAACAAGTTCGGCTCGGTGGTGGTGCAGACAGAGGAGGGCGCGAAGACGATCCGCGAGAGCCTCGAAGGAATGGACCTGCGCGAGTACGAAGAGCGCATCGCCGACTTCATCAAGGGTCTCCAGAAAGGCAGCGTGGACCTCGGCGAAGTCATGGAGTACCTGACCGAGAACGCCG
>JAHDVN010000217.1:0-645 GCA_023384635.1 Thermoanaerobaculia bacterium | reverse complement strand
GGGACGCTCGCGGGCCGCCTGGGCGAGGTCTTCGAGAAGTACCGCGAGGGGAAGGTGACGATGGAGCGCCTCGTTGAGGTGATCAACGCCTTGCGCGGCCAGTTCGAGGGCACAGAGCTCGACGCCCTGCTCGATTCACTCATCGACGCTCTCGCTCGAGGAGACATCTGATGGCCGCATCCCCGACCGGGATTTCCGCCCCGCCGACTCTCGGCGGCTACAACCTCACGGGCGCCAGCGCCTCGGAGGTGGCCGTGCGGTTCCGCGAGCTCAAGACCCTCCGCCTCCCGGCGGACGGCTCCACCCGCGAGCAGCTCGCCTACCTCGGCGAGGGACTCCCGATCCGCACCCGGAAGCGGACGTTCACCCTGCGCTACGCCCACCTCCGCTCGGTCTACGACCTGGTCGAGGAGATCCTGGCCGAGACCGGACCGCACACGCTCTGCCTCTGGCGCTTCGAGCACCTGGCCTACGCGGGCGACGGCGCGCGCACCGAGTTCACCCTGCCCTGGCAGCCGGCAATCCACACGCTCACCCCGCCGAACGGCCAGCCCGAGAGCCGTTACCAGCCGGCGGTGAAGCTCGACATCGGCGGCGCGGAGCTCACCTACGTCGAGAAGACCGAGGCCGAGTTCGACGCCGGGA
>JAHDVN010000216.1:371-6050 GCA_023384635.1 Thermoanaerobaculia bacterium | reverse complement strand
CTGTTGACCGCCTGGCTGCTCTGGCCCGACGCGAGCGCGGCGGTCGCCTCGATCTGGAGATCGGCCAGCGCCGCGGCGGCGCCGCGCGCGCGCACCGCCACGTGCCCCTGGTCCGGGGCGTAGAGCCCGCCGCGCAGCGTCGCGAGGTGCCCCGGCGTCTGGCGGTCGGCGCGCACCCAGGCGGTGTCGTAGCCGCCGAAGATCTCGACCCCGTCGGGCAGCTCGAGGATCTCGAAGTAGAGACCGGCCTGGACGTAGACGTGGTCGCGCGCCGGATCTGCCGCCGCCACCGCCGCGGCGTGGCCGATGGTGGCGCAGGGCGCCCCGATCGCGCAGACGCCGTCGTCGGCACCGGCCGGCGCGACGAACGCGGCGCGCGCGATCTCGCCGTCGATGCCGTCGCAGCTCTCGTCGGCGAACAGGGCGTCGGGGACGTCGGGCGCCCCGGGGAAGACGACCGGATCGCCGTCGTCGCAGTCGCCGGCGCAGCTGGTGACGCCGTCGCCGTCGAGATCGAACCCCTCGTCCACCCCCCCGTCGCAGTTGTCGTCCACGCCGTTGCAGACCTCGGTCGCGCCGGGGTGGACGGCGGGATCGCCGTCGTCGCAGTCGGTGCCCGGCTCGACGCCGGCCGGCGGCGCGGCGTCGCCCCAGCCGTCGCCGTCGGCGTCGCGCATGCAGGCGCTCGCCGAGTCGTGCGGGGCCGCGCCGGGGAAGGTCGCGGGCGAGGCGTCGTCGCAGTCGGTCCCGTCGGCGACGTGGCCGGCCGGCGGCTGGCAGGCCGCGACGCCCGAGAGCGGATCCCCGAAGCCGTCGCCGTCCGCGTCCAGGTACCAGGTGGGGGCCAGCGGCGGCTCCGCCCCCGCCCAGGCACAGGCGTTGCCGGCCTCGAAGCCGTCGGCGTACACGAGGTCGCCGAGGAGGAGCTCCTCGCCCGCGCCCGCCGCCGTGGCGAGCGCTCCCAGGAAGACGGCGCCCGCCGCCTGTCGCCACCAGTTCGCCCGGCTGCTCATCTCCCCTCCCCACGGAGCCCCGCTCGCCCGGCGCCCTGCCCGCGATCCGGCCCCTGCTCTACCACGCGAGAACGGCGGCCGGAATCCGGCGGGCAGGAGATCAGGGCCTCAGGGCCGCACGGCCGACCAGGAGTCGAGGCCCCCGCTCTCGAGGTCGTCCTGGAACAGCTCCTCCGGTCGGGCGCAGTACATGGAACCCGTATCCAGCGGATTGAGGTCAAAGGCGAAGCCGCCCCACACGATCATCCCGGAACCCGTCCAGACCGCATGGTGGGAGTATCGGGGCGAGGGTGCGCCTGAGGTGCTCATCGCCAGCCAGGAGTCGCTGCGCGGTGCGTAGCGAGCACCGGTCCCGAGCGCGCCAGAGCTGTCGCGCCCTCCCCAGACGAGCATCTCGGTACCAGCCCACGATGCCGTGTGTTCGAACCTATCGCTCGGGTGATTCGCCGTACTGGTCGTCTGCCAAGTGTCCGTCGGTGGCTGATACCGCAGGCCTTGTCCGATGGGTGCACCTCCAAGCAGTCCGCCCCAGACGATCAAGTCTCGTCCACTCCAGATCGCCGAGTGGCGCCGAGAACCCACCCCTGGGCTGACAGCCGTGGGTGTCCAGGCATCAGCCGGAGGAGGAAAGTAGCGCCTCCCTTCCTTGATCGAGTTCGCGCCATCCCATCCTCCCCAGACGATCATCTCGGTGCCCGCCCAGACCGCCTCGTGCTCGCTGCGCGCGGGCGCCGCACCGGTCGGCAGCGCGGCCCAGCTGTTTGCGCTCGGGTCGTACCGACCTCCCGACGAGAAGACGACCCCACCGATGTCCTGCCCGCCCCAGACGATCATCTCGCTGCCGCTCCAGATCGCAGTGTGGAGGTACCGCGGACCTGGCGCCGATGTATCGGTCACCGGTCCCCAGCTGTCGGCAGCAGGCGAGTATCTCCCTCCGTTCCTCATGACGCTCCCGACCTCCGCACCGCCCCAGACGATCATCTCTGTTCCTGTCCATACCGACTGCGGGAACTGAACTGGAAGGGGAGCGTTGCCGAGGGATACAGAGGCCCAGCTGTCGGTGGCCGGAGTGTAGCGGCCACCACTGTTCGTCGAGCCAGCTCCACCAGGCCGGGTGGCAAAGCCACCCCACACGACCCACTCGCTGCCCGTCCACACCGAAGCGAACCAGGCTCGACGCGCCGGGGTGGTGCTGCGATTCGTCGGTGTCCACTCGTCGAGCCCCGGGTCGTAGCGACCGCCGCTGTCGCGCGGCGTGCCGGCGACGCCACCGCCCCAAACGATGACCTCGCTGCCGCTCCAGACCGCGGTGTGGATGTAGCGCGGCGCCGGGGTGCCGGTCGGCGAAGTGGCGCCCAGCCAGCTGTTCGACGCCGGGGCGTAGCGCCCGCCGGTGGCGAGGCCGGTGGCGTTGTCCGGCGTGCCGCCGAAGACGACCATCTCGCTGCCGGTCCAGACCGCGGTGTGGAAGTAGCGCGCCGCGGGCGCGCCGGTCGCGGACATCGGGGCCCAGGTGTTGGTGCCGGGCTGGTACCGGGCGCCGTCCGCGAACGGCGAGGTGGTGCCGCTCTTCCCCCCCCAGACCACCATCTCGCTGCCGGTCCAGACCGCGGTGTGGAGCGAGCGCGCCGAGGGAGCCCCCGCGGTCGCCATCGCGCTCCAGCTGCCGGGTGAGCCCGGCGTGTAGCGGCCGCCGTCGCCGAGGTGGACTCCGCCCCCCGCCTCGCCCCCCCAGACCACCATCTGCGCTCCCGTCCAGACCGCGCTCGCCCGGAACCGCGCCGGCGGCGGGGTGCCGCCCATCGTCGCCCAGAGGTTGCTGCCCGGCGTGTAGACCGCGCCCGTCGAGAGCACCGAGAAGTTCACCCCGATGCCGCCCCAGACGAGCATCTGGGTGCCCGTCCAGGTCGCCGCGTGGTGATAGCGCGCCGCGGGGGCGTTCGCACCCGTCGAGGTTTCGGCCCACTGGTCGGTCCCCGGCGTGTACCGGCCGCCGGTCGCGAGCGGCCCGCCGCTGCCGGTCGAGGCCCCGCCCCAGACGATCATCTGCGTCCCCGTCCAGACCGCACTCGGGAACCAGCGCGCCGCCGGCCGGCCGGTGTTCGAGATCGGCGCCCAGGTGTCGGTCGCGGGCGCGTAGCGGCCGCCGGTGGCGAGCACGTTGGCGCCGTCGTAGCCGCCCCAGACGACCATCTCGCTGCCTGTCCAGACCGCCACGTGGCCGTAGCGCGCCGCGGGGAGGAAGTCGACCGCGGTGGGGGTCCAGGTGTCGTCCAAGCACGCGGACTCCGCCACCTCGGGGAGCGCCACCTCGCCACCCGCGACCGTGGTGCGCGGCAGGGACTCCCGGCGCTCCTCCCACCAAGTGTCCACGGGAGTCTTGCGCCAGAGCGCCGTCGCCACCACCAGCTCCTCCTCGCCCGCCTCCCGCACCTCCCGCACCAGGAACGCCTCGTCGGTCTCCGCCAGCCGCGAGCGGCGGTGGCGGGGGAGGTCCGACGCCCGCGCGACCCGCGGCTCCTCCAGGCCGCCGGCGAGCGGGTCGAGCCCCGCCACCCCCGGCTCCGCCAGATCCGCAGCGAGCGCCGCCACCTCGGCCGCCCAGCCCGCTTCGTCGAGCTCGAGGTCGGGGCCCGGACTCTCCTGCGCCCCCTCGCCCCGGCGCACGTAGCGCGTCTCGTAGACCTCCGCCCCGTGGTCGGCCAGCCCCTCGAGCACCGGCACCGAGGCGAGCGCCGCCTCCGCCTGCTCGCGCAAGAGGCGGTGGATCTCCGGGTCTTCGGCGTAGAGCGAGGCGAGCCGGCTCTTGGCCAACTCCGGCAGCGCCAGACAGAGCGCCGCGCGCTCGCCGCTGCCCGCCGCGGCGAAGAGCTCGCGCAACATCGCCGCGTCCTTGGTGTTCCGCGCCATCCGGTCCAGCTCGCGCTGGAGGGCCGCGCCGTCGAGGCGGACGTTCCAACCCTCCGCGAGCGCCGTCACCTGCCGCAGCGCGTCGTCCATCCGCTGCTCGACCGTCTCGCGGGGCAGCACCTCGGCGAGCGGCGGCTTCGGGCCCGGGTTCGACTCCGGCCAGATCCGGTGCCGCCAGTAGACCTCCTCGACCGCCCAACGGCAGTCGGCGAGCGCCGCGAGCTCCGACTCCGCGGCCGCGGGCGCGGCCAGCGCCGTCCAGGCCAACCCGGCCCCGAAGGCGAGCTGCACCCCCAGCAACACGAACGCCCGCGCCTCCCTTTTCGCCCCCGACCGCTCCCGCGCTGCCGCTGCCGCTCCAGGCCGCTCCGCC
The DNA here is from genome assembly GCA_023384635.1 of Thermoanaerobaculia bacterium. GTDB lineage: Bacteria > Acidobacteriota > Thermoanaerobaculia > Multivoradales > JAGPDF01 > JAAYLR01. The sequence goes on along the minus strand of JAHDVN010000216.1, from coordinate 1,754 downwards.
ATCGAAGCCTCCTCCCGCCGGTCCCCGCGGGCGGCACCGCCCGCGCACCCGGCCGTTTCCCTCTCACGCGAGAACCGCCCCCCGTTCCCGGCAGGGGCTGGACCGCGGGACGGGATGCCCTAGAATCCGCGCCATGCCGCAAGCGCCGGGGCGCGCGCGATGAACGCGGGCCCGGACCCCGACCGGGTGACGGGCCTGCTCGTCGCCTGGAGCGAGGGCGACGCCGCCGCCCTCGACCAGCTGCTGCCGCTGGTGGAGGGGGAGTTGCGCCTGCTCGCCCGGCGCTACCTGCGCCGCGAGCGGCCGGGTCACACGCTGCAGACCACGGCGCTCGTCCACGAGGCGTACCTGCGCCTGGTGGACCAGAAGCGCACGCAGTGGAGGAACCGGGCCCACTTCTTCGGCATCGCCGCCAGCCTGATGCGGCGCATCCTGATCGACCACGCGCGGCGGATCGCCTACGCCAAGCGGGGCGGCGGCGCGCCGCACGTGGCCCTCGACGAGGCCTGCGTGGTCGGCGAGGAGCGCGCCGCGGAGCTCGTCGCGCTCGACGACGCCCTCGACGCCCTGGCGCGGGTCGACGCGCGCAAGGCCCGGGTGGTGGAGCTGCGCTACTTCGGTGGCCTCTCGGTCGAGGAGGCGGCCGAGGTGCTGGGCGTCCACCCCGACACCGTGACCCGCGAGTGGCGGCGGGCGAAGCTGTTCCTGCGCCGCGAGCTGGAGGCCGGGTGAGCGCGCCGGAGGCCGCGCGCTGGCGGCAGGTCGACCGCATCGTGGAGGCGGCCCTCGACCGCGCGCCGGAGGCCCGGGCCGCGTACCTCGACGCGGCCTGCGCCGGCGACCCCGCGCTGCGGCGCGAGGTCGAGTCGCTCCTGGCGCGCGACCGCGACGACGGCTTCCTCGCCACCCCCGCGGCGGCGGAGGCCGCGGGACTGCTCGCTGGCACGGGGGGGGCGTCGCTCGTCGGCCGGCGGGTCGGCCGCTTCGCGGTGCTGGCGCCGCTCGGGGCGGGCGGGATGGGTGAGGTCTACCTCGCCGAGGACCCGCGGCTCGAGCGCCGCGTGGCCCTCAAGTTCCCCCTCGCGGCCGCGGAGGACGACGCGGTGGCCCGCGAGCGGCTGCGGCGCGAGGCCCGGGTGGCGGCCGCCCTCGACCACCCCGCGATCTGCCGGGTCTACGAGCTCGGCGAGGTCGGCGGGCGCGACTTCATCGTCATGGAGCACCTCGAGGGGGAGACCCTGGCGGCGCGGATGGAGCGCGGCCCGGTGCCCCTAGCCCAGGCGCTCGCCTGGGGCGCGGCGATCGCGGCCGCGCTCGAGCAGGCGCACGACCGGGGCCTGGTCCACCGGGACCTCAAGCCGGCGAACGTCATGGTGCTCCCCT
>JAHDVN010000216.1:0-361 GCA_023384635.1 Thermoanaerobaculia bacterium | reverse complement strand
CCCCTCCGGTCAGGTGAAGGTGATGGACTTCGGCCTGGCCCGCCCGCTGCCGGTCCGCGCGTCCGGCGCGCGCGCGGCGGGGGGCCTGGAGATGACGCTCGGCGGCGCGCTGCTCGGCACCCCCGGCTACATGGCGCCCGAGCAGCTCGCGGGCCATCCGGCCGATCCGCGCTCGGACGTCTGGGCGCTCGGCTGCGTACTCTTCGAGATGCTCACCGGCGAGCGCGCCTTCGCCGGCGGCTCGACCGAGGAGGCGGCGACCGCGATCCGCGAGCGCGAGCCGGCCTGGGAGCGCCTGCCGGCCGAGACCCCCGAGGAGGTGCGCCGGCTGCTGTGCCGCTGCCTCGCCAAGGACCCCCTG
>JAHDVN010000215.1 GCA_023384635.1 Thermoanaerobaculia bacterium | reverse complement strand
CCGATGCAGATCTCGTCGATCCCGACCCGGAGCCGGGCCGTGGCGGCCACCGCCTGCGCCGCCGCCTGGCTCGTCCTCGGAGGTCCCGCGCTCGCCGACGCGGGCCCGAGCCGCGCCGAGGTGCCGGTCGAGCAGTTCACGCTCGACAACGGCATGACCTTCCTGCTCGCCCGGCGGCCGCAGATGACCACCGTCTCGGCGGGCTGGGTCGCCAAGGTGGGCTCGGCCAACGAGCGCCCGGGGATCACCGGCCTGTCGCACTTCTTCGAGCACATGATGTTCAAGGGTTCGAAGGCGATCGGCACCACCGACATCGCCCGCGACCTCGCCGTCCAGGCCGAGCAGGAGGCGCTGCAGGAGCAGATGCGGGCGATCTACGCCCAGCAGCGCGAGCGCTGGCGCCGCGGCGAGATCTCCGACCCGTACGCCCCCGAGCATCGCACCGAGGAGCTCAAGGAGCTCGAGCAGCGCTTCGCGGCGCTGGTCGACGAGCAGCGGCGGCTGATGGTCAAGGAGGAGTTCTCCAAGCTCTACACCGAGGCCGGGGCCACGGGCCTGAACGCCGGCACCGACTACGACATGACCTTCTACTTCGTGACCGTGCCGGCCAACAAGCTCGAGCTCTGGTTCTGGCTCGAGGCCGACCGGCTGGAGAGCCCCGTCTTCCGCGACTTCTACGCCGAGCGGGACGTGGTCCACGAGGAGCGCCGGCTGCGCACCGAGTCGACGCCGACGGGCAAGTTCGAGGAGCAGTTCGACGCCCTCTTCTGGCAGTCGCACCCCTACAGCTGGCCGGTCGTCGGCTGGCCCTCGGACCTCAAGGTGATCAGCCAGGCCGACGCCGACGCCTACTTCGCCACCTACTACGCCCCCAACAACCTCACCGTGGCGCTGGTCGGCAACTTCGACCCGGCCGAGGTGCGGCGGCTCGCCGAGCGCTACTTCGGGCGCCTCGCCCGTGGCGCGGTGGCGCCGCCCGAGGTGGTGACGCTCGAGATGCCGCAGCTCGCCGAGAAGCGGATGCTCGCCGAGTGCGACTGCCAGGCGCAGGTGGAGGTGCGCTACCACACGGTGCCGTTCCAGCACGCCGACGGCTACGCCCTCGACGTCTTCTCGGCGCTCCTCAACGGGCGCACCGGGCGGCTCTACAAGTCGCTGGTGCTGGGCGACCAGATCGCGGTCTCCGCCGCCGCCTGGCAGGAGTCGCGCAAGTGGGCCGGCTCCTTCTCCTTCCGCGCCGAGGCGAAGGGGGAGGCGACGCCGGAGCGGCTCGAGGAGGCCTGGTACGCGGAGCTCGCGAAGCTCCAGAACGAGCCGGTACCGGCGCTCGAGCTGGAGAAGGTGAAGAACCAGATCGCGGCCTCCGCCTTCCGCCGCCTCGACTCGAGCTTCTTCCTCATGCTCCAGATGCTGCTCTACGAGGGGTACGGCGACTGGACCTACCTCAACACCTGGGCGGACGCGACGCTCGCCGTCACCGCCGAGGACGTGCAGCGGGTGGCGAAGCAGTACTTCGCCCCCGAGAACCGCTCGGTCGCCCTCTACCGCCGCAAGGCCGGGGCGCCGCCGGCGGCGCCGATGCCGCCGGGCTTCGACGCGCTCGAGCCCGGGCTGCAGCAGATGGTGCGGGCGCAGGTGCGCCAACTCGCCGCGGTGAGCGACCCGGAGGAGCTCCGGGCCGCCGCCACCGCGATCTCCGGGCAGATGGCGAGCGCCCCGCCCGAGCTGCGTCCCGCGATCCAGGTCGTCCTCGCGGCCATCGAGCTCCGGCTCGCCGAGCTCACCGCCGCCGCTTCGGGAGGTACCCAGTGAGCCGCTTCCGTCCGTTCGCCGCCGCCTTTCTGCTCGCCGCCCTCGCCGCCGTCCCGGCCGTGGCCGAGACCGGGGGGATCCCGGCTCACCCGCGGGACCTCGGCTTCCCCCCGCTCGCCTTCGAGGTGCCCGACCCGGCGGCCTACCGCCACGAGCTCCCCGGGGGGATCGTCGCCTTCGTCGCCGAGGACCGCGCCCTGCCGCTGGTCAAGATCGCTCTCACGCTGCGCACCGGCGACTTCCTCGAAGGGCCGGGCGAGGAGGGCCTCGCCGCCCTCACCGCCGCCATGCTGCGGCGGGGCGGGGCGGGCGAGCTCTCCGCCGAGGCGTTCGACGAGCGGCTCGACTTCCTCGCCACGAACCTCAACGTCGCCGCCGGGGCGACCAGCACCACGGTCTCGCTCGACTGCCTCTCGCACCGCCTCGACGAATCACTCGACCTGCTCTTCGCGCTGCTCACCGCGCCGCGCTTCGACGCGGCGCGTCTGGAGGTGGAGAAGGGAAGCCTGCGCGAGCGGCTGGCGCAGCGCAACGACGACGCCGCCGACATCCTGGCGCGCGAGTGGGGCTGGCTGCTCTACGGGCCCGACCACGTGGAGGGTCGCCAGATGACCGCCGCCGGGCTCGCGGCGCTCGGCCGCGAGGCGCTCGTCCGCTTCCACCGCGACACCTACCGACCCGAGCAGCTCGTGGTGGCGGTGGCCGGCGACGTCGAGACGAAGGCCCTCCTCGGGGAGCTCGGGCGCCGCCTCGCGGCCTGGAAGGCGACCGGCCCCGCGATTCCCTGGCCGCCCGCGACGCCGGAGCCGCGCGCCGTCCCCGGCCTCTACCGGGTGGAGAAGGAGATCCCGCAGGGGAAGGTCGTGATCGGCCAGCTCGGCGCCCGCTGGGAGCGCTGGGACGACCCCGAGATGTTCGGGCTGATGGTGATGAACGAGATCCTCGGCGGCGACTTCACCTCGCGCATTACGCAGCGGGTGCGCTCCGACGAGGGACTCGCCTACTCGGCCGGCTCGGACTACGACATCGGCCTCTTCTGGCCGGGCTCGTTCACCGTCTCGTTCGAGTCGAAGAACGCCACCGTGGCGCTGGCGGCGAAGATCGCGCTCGAGGAGATCGCGCGCATCCGCGCCGAGCCGGTCTCGGAGGCCGAGCTGCGGCAGGCGAAGAGCTCGTTCGTCGACTCCTTCCCGCGGCGCTTCGAGACCCCGTTCCAGGTCGTCCGCACCTTCGCCAGCGACGTGGCGCTCGGGCGTCCCCACACCTACTGGCGCGACTATCGCGACCGGGTGCGGGCCGTCGACGCCGACCTGGTGCAGCGGGTGGCCGCCCGGCACCTCGACCCGGAGCGGATGCTGATGCTGGTGGTCGGCACCTGGGCGGAGATCGAGCCCGGCGACGCGAACGGCCGGGCGCGCATGGGCGAGCTCTTCGGCGGCTCGTCCCGGCAGCTGCCGCTGCGCGACCCGCTGACCCTCGAACCGCGGCCGTAGGGGGAGTAGATGGGCCGCGCCCTCCCGGCGCTCGCACTCGCCGCCGTTCTCGCCGGCTGTGGCCGGCCGCCGGCGCCCACCCCTCCCCCGGCCCCCGCCGCGGGGGACCGACCCCCGTTGGCGGTGCTGGTGGTCGCCGACGCTCCGGCACGGCCTCGCCCGCCTGCTCGCGGAGGGGGCGGTCTTCCCCGAAGCCCGCCACGCGCACGGCCGGCCGGAGACGGCGCCGGGACACGCCACTCTCGCCACCGGGAGGCACCCCTCGGGCCACGGCATCGTCGAGAACGCCTGGTGGGACCGCGCGAAGGGCCGGGAGATCTACTCGGTGCGCGACGACGGCGGCCAGACCTCCCCGCGCCACCTCCTCGCCGACACCCTCGCCGACTGGCTGCAGCGGGCCGAGCCGGGGGCGGTGGTGGTGAGCGCCGCCGGGAAGGACCGCTCGGCCGTCCTGCTCGGCGGCCTCGCCCCCGACGCCGCGTTCTGGCTCGACGAGAAGAGCGGCCGTTTCCGGACCAGCCGCCACTACCTCCCCGCGGAGCCGGCCTGGCTCGCGGCTTGGGAGCGGGAGCACGGGCTCGCCCGCCGGTTCGGGGAGACGTGGGAGGCGCTGCCGCTCCCGGACGGCCTCGAGGCGGCGGCGCTCGGCTTCGCCCCGCTCGCCGCGGACCCGTACGCGCGCCCCCTGCCGCGGGCCGTCGGGGGGCTCGACCCCTCGGTGGGGGAGGGCTTCTTCACCGCCGCCTACCGCACCCCGTGGATCGACGAGCAGGTCGCCGGCCTCGCGCTCGAGCTCCTCGACCGCTACTCGCTCGGCGCCGACGGGGTCCCCGACCTGCTCGCGCTCTCGTTCTCGGCTCTCGACATCGTCGGGCACGAGCACGGTCCGGAGAGCCCGGAGAGCCTCGACGTGGTGCTGCGCCTGGACCGGCTGCTCGGCACCCTCCTCGACGAGCTCGACCGGCGCCTCGGTCGCGGGAGATACCTCGTGGCCCTCTCCGCCGACCACGGGACGGCGCCGCTCCCCGAGCGCGCCGGACCCCCGTTCCGCCGGGCGGGAAACGACGAGGTGCTCTGCCTGCAGAGAGTCGAGCGGGAACTCGCCCGCCGCCACGGGCACGCGGGCTGGTTCGCCGACGGCTTCACTTTCGAGCCGCGGACGCTGGCCGCCGCCGGCCTCCCGGCCGCCGCGGCGGGGCGCGAGGCGGCGGTGCTCGTCTCCGCCTGCCCGGGGGTCGCCCGGGTGCTGACCGCCGAGGAGCTGGCGCGGGGTCCTGCCGCGGACGACGAGCTGGCGCTCGCCTTCGCCCGCAGCTTCCACCCCGAGCGGAGCCCCGACCTGTTCGTGCACTGGGCGGCGGGAGTCGTGCCGCGGGTCGGACGGGGCACCACCCACGCGACCGCCTGGCCGCACGACACGCGGGTGCCGCTCATCCTCGCCGGCCCCGGCGTGCTCCCGGGCCCCCGCCCCGGCCGGGTCGCCACCGTCGATCTCGCCCCCACCCTGGCCCGCCTCCTCGGGGTGCCGGTGCCGGACGGCCTGGACGGTCGGCCGCTGCCGGTGGGCGAGCTGCCGGCCGGCGGCTGAGCCGCCGCTTCGCCCGCCCCCGATCGGCCCCACTCCATCGGGCGGGGGCCGTGGCGGCGCGGGGGAGTATCATTCCGGGAGTCCCGAGAAGTCGGCAGCACCCTGGCGACGCCCGATGCGCGAGTTGATCCTCGTCACCGACGACGACCCGGTCCAGCGCTCCCTGTTGCGGAAGATCCTGGAGGAGGAGGGGTACCGCGTGGAGACGGCGGCCGACGGCAACGCCTGCATGGCGGCGCTCGAGCGCTCGCTGCCGGCCGCCGTGCTGCTCGACGTGCGGCTGCCGGGGGCGAGCGGGCTCGAGCTGCTGCCGCGCATCCAGGAGCACCGCCGCGACCTGCCGGTGATCCTCCTGACCGGGGTCACCGAGGTCGGCCAGGTGGTGCACGCGATGCAACTCGGCGCCTTCGACTACCTCGCCAAGCCGTACGAGACGACCCGCCTGCTGACCGTCGTACGCCACGCGGTCGAGCGGTTCCGGATGGCCGAGCGGCTGGCCGAACTCGAGCGCGGTCCGGCGGGGCAGGGGGACCCGATCCTCGCCGGGCGCTCTCCCGCCATGCGCGAGGTGCTGCGCCAGATCGCCCGCGTCGCCGCCACCGACGTGACGGTGCTGGTGGTCGGCGAGAGCGGCACCGGCAAGGAGCTCGCGGCGCGCGCCATCCACGAGGCGAGCGGGCGGGCCGGGGGTCCCCTGGTGCCGGTCAACTGCGCGGCGATCCCGGAGAGTCTCCAGGAGTCCGAGCTCTTCGGCCACGAGCGGGGCTCGTTCACCGGCGCGGTGGAGCGCCGCAAGGGGCGCTTCGAGCTCGCCGACGGCGGCACGCTCTTCCTCGACGAGGTGGCCGAGCTCGCTCCGAGCGCCCAGGCGAAGCTGCTGCGGGTGCTGCAGGATCGCAGCTTCACCCGGGTGGGCGGCGCGGGGGAGCTGCGCTCCGACTTCCGCCTCGTGGCGGCCACTCACCGCGACCTCGCCGGCCTGGTCGAGGAGGGGAGGTTCCGCGAGGACCTCTACTTCCGGGTCGCGGTGTTCGAGATTCGCCTGCCGCCGCTGCGCGAGCGGGGCGACGACGTGCTCCTGCTCGCGGCCCGCTTCCTCGCCGAGCTCGGCGCCGCCGCCGGGCGGCCCGGGCTGCGCCTCGCGCCCCACCGAGATGCCGAGCGCCTGGAAGGCCGCGA
>JAHDVN010000214.1 GCA_023384635.1 Thermoanaerobaculia bacterium | reverse complement strand
CTCGCCGGCCGCTTCGCGGCGATCGTCACCTCCTCGGAGGTGGGCTGGGAGAAGCCGCACCCGGAGATCTTCGCGCGCGCGGTAACCGCGCTCGGCGTGACGCCTGCCGAGGTGGTCCACGTCGGCGACCACCGGCGGGAGGACGTCGAGGGGGCGCGCGCCGCGGGGCTGCAGGCGCTCCATCTCGACCGCGCCGGCGGCGGCGACCTCGCGAGCCTCGCCGAGCTGCCGGGGTGGCTCGCGGGATGAGAGCGCGCCGCCGTCTCTGGCTCGCGCTCGCCCTGTTCGCCGCGATCTCGGTCTCCGCCGCGCGGAGTCAAGCGGTCCCCGATCCATCCCAGGAGCCGGCTGAGGAGCTGGCCGCGGAGCCGGCCGAAGCGCCGTTCGGCGAGAGCCTCACGGTGACTGCCACCCGGTTGCCGGTCGCGGCCGAGGCCACGGGCCGGGCGGTCCTCGTGCTCACCGCCGAGGAGATCGCGCGCCACCCGGTCCGCTCGCTCCCCGAGCTGCTGCAGCTCCTGCCCGGGCTCGACGTGGCGCGGCGCGGCCCGTTCGGGATCCAGGCCGACCTCTCGGCGCGCGGCTCCTCGTTCGAGGACGTGCTGGTGCTCCTCGACGGGGTGCCGGTGTCGAACCCCCAGACCGGGCACCACAACCTCGACCTGCCGGTGCCGGTGGCCGCCATCGAGCGGGTCGAGGTCCTCTTCGGGCCGGGCGCCGCCCTCTACGGCGGGAACGCATCCGGGGCGGTGGTGCAGATCGTGACGAAGCAGCCGGCGGAGGCGGGGGTGGGTGGGGGCGCGACGCTCTTCGCGGGCGGCCACTCGCTCGCCGGCGCCGAGGCGGCGCTCACCGCGGCTGGCCCCCGCGCCGGGCGCCACGCCCTCTTCGTGGCGCGGAGCGAGTCGCGGGGCTGGCGACCCGGGACGGAGTTCGACCAGGCGAGTCTCTGGTACCGGGGCGCGGCCGGGCCGGTCGAGGTCGCCGCCGGCGCCTCGGGGCGCGACTTCGGCGCCTGGCGCTTCTACTCCGACCGCTTCCCGGACGAGCGCGAGGAGACCGACATGCGCTTCGCCCGCGTCTCCTGGGCGGGAGAGGCGGGCGCGGGGCGGCTCCGCCTGCGCGCCGGCTGGCGCGAGCACCGGGATCTCTTCGTCCTCGACCGCGCGCGGCCCGAGCTCGCCACGAACCGCCACCGCACGCGGGTGGGCGACGGTGAGGCAGCGTGGAGCGGCGCGCTCGGTCGCTCCGGCCGGGCCGGGCAGCTCGAGGCCGGCGTCGGCTGGCGGGAGGAGCGGCTCCTCTCGGGAAACCTCGGCGACCGGGAGCGGCAGCGCGTCCACGCCTTCGCGGCCTGGGCGCGCGATGGTGCGGCGCTCGGCTGGCGGGGCGCCCTCTTCGTGGAGCGGGTCGAGGGTGAGTGGGAGGCGCACCCGAGCCTGGCGCTCACGGCGAAGCTGCCGCGCGGCCGCCTGCGTCTGGCCGCCGCGAGCGCCTACCGCGTGCCGAGCTTCACCGAGCTCCACTACCGCGACCCCGCGACCGAGGGGAACCCGGATCTGCGGCCGGAGCGGTCGGTCACGCTCGAGGGGGGCTACGACCTCGAGGCGGCCGGCTGGCGCGGTGCCGCCACCCTCTTCCGCCGCGACGGGCGCGACCTCGTCGACTTCGTGCGCCCGCCGGGTGGCGACGTCTTCCGTGCCGTCAACGTGCGCGAGGTGACGACGCGCGGCGTCGAGCTGACCGCCGCGCGCGCGCTGCCGTGGGGCATGGAGCTCTCGCTCGGCTACGCCTACCTGGAGGCGTCGGGGCCGGCGCCGGCGGGGACCTCGCGCTACGTCTTCGATCTGCTGCGCCACCGCCTCGTCGCGCGCCTCTCCGGCCGCGGGCCGCTCGGGCTCGCCTGGGCGGGCTCGCTCACCGCCGCGGAGCGCGCCGGCCAGCCCTCCTATGCGCGGCTCGACCTCCGGTTGGCGCGCGCGATACCCTCGCTCGCGGGGCTGGAGCTCTTCGTGGAGGGCCAGAACCTGACCTCCGCGCGCTACCGCGAGCGCGGTGGGCTCGAGATGCCGGGCCGCTGGCTCTGGGCCGGCCTCGCCTGGTGGCCGCGGGAAGGGGGGCCGTGACGGGACGACTGATCTGGGTGGCGGCGGGCGGCGCGCTCGGCAGCGCGCTGCGCTACCTGCTCGGTGGCTGGGTGCAGACCGCCCGCTGGGTCGACCGGCTCCCCGGGGGCTGGCCGGTCTTCCCCTGGGGGACCCTCGCCGTGAACCTCTCCGGGTGCCTGGCGATCGGACTGCTCGCTGGCCTCTTCGAGCAGCGGCTCGCCTCGCCCGGCCTGCGTCTCTTCCTGCTCGTCGGTGTGCTCGGCGGCTTCACCACCTTCTCGACGTTCGGCCTCGAGACGCAGCGCCTGCTCGAGGAGGGCAGCCTCGCGCTCGCCGCCGCCAACGCCGGCCTCAGCCTGGGCGGCGGGCTCCTCGGCGTGCTCCTGGGCCTCGCGCTCGGCCGCTGGATCTGATGGGAGGATCGCGATGAAGGTCGAAGGGGAGTGCCTGCTGGCGCGCATCTTCCTCGGCGAGTCGGACCGCGCCGAGGGGATGCCGCTCCACGCCGCGATCGTGCGCCGCGCGCGCGCCGCGGGGCTCGCCGGCGCCACGGTGCTGCGCGGGCTCGAGGGGTTCGGCGCCCACAGCCGGATCCACACCGCGCGGATCCTGCGCCTCTCGGAGGACCTGCCGATCGTGGTCGAGATCGTCGAGCGCGAGGAGCGGCTGCTCCCGTTCCTCGAAGAGATCGAGCCGCTGATCACCGACGGGCTCGTGACGCTGGAGAAGGTGCGGGTGATCCTCTACCGCGCGCCGGGCGCGGCCGAGCGGGGAGGGGACGGGACGGGGGGCGCGGGCGATGCGGCGGATTGAGCTGCTGCTGCTCGCCCTCGTGTTCCTCGCCGCCGCCTGCGGCCGCGGGCCCCGCGGATCCCGGGGGCCGGGGGGCGAGCTCGAGACGGTCGAGGTGGCGCCGCCGCCGGACGCGAGCGCCTCGCTCGCGGGCGACGAGGTCGAGCGGCGGCGGGAGGGCGGCGGCCTCGCCGGCATCCTGCCCTCCGACTTCCCGCGCGACCTGCCGCTGCCGCTCCCGGCGAGCCTCATCGACACCGAGCGAGGCGGCGGCGAGGTCGCGATCCTCCTCGCCTCGCCCTCTTCGTGTGGCGCGCTGCGGGAAGCGCATCGGCTGCAACTCCTCGCCGCCGGCTGGCGGGAGGAGGGGGCGGGGAGCTTCCGCCAGGGGGGGCGGCGCGCCGCGGTCGCCTTCCAGGACAGCCGGCCCGGCTGCCACGTGCGCATCGCCGTCCGCGGCGGCTGAGCGCGCGGGTTTACAATTCCTGCAGAGGCCGGAAGGAGGCGCGCGATGGCTGGCGGCAGAGGCCTGGCGGGCGAACCCGGACGGGCGCGCGCGGTGGAGCGCCAGATGCAGAACTGGGAGCTGGCGCGCGCGCAGCGCCTCTCCCTGCCGGTGGAGAGCCGGCCGGAGATCGAGGACTTCGTCTGCATCTCGCGGCAGGCCGGGATCGACGGGCGGGAGATCGCCGAAGGGGTCGCCGCGCGCCTCGGCTGGCCGCTCTTCGACCGCGAGGTGCTCGACCTCATGGCGGGCGACGACGAGGTGCGCCGGCGACTCTACGAGGCGGTCGACGAGCGCGACTTCAAGTGGTGGGAGGCGGCGATGAGCCCCTGGGTGGTCGGCCGCTTCGTCCAGGACGACTACTTCCATCGCCTCTGCGAGGCGGTGCTGATGCTGGCGCGGCAGGGGCGGTGCGTCTTCCTCGGGCGCGGCGCCCACCGGATCCTGCCGGCCGGCCAGGGCCTGCGGGTCCGCCTGCGCGCGGGCCTCGCCGGGCGCGCCCGCGCTCTCGCGGCAGCCAGGCAGCTCACCCTCGCCGAGGCGCGCGAGACCCTGGAGAGCGAGGAGCGCGGGCGGGCGGAGTTCTTCCGGCGGCGCTTCCGCACCGATCTGGACGACCCCGCGGGCTACGACCTCGTGCTCGACCTCGACCGCTGGGCGGAGAGCGAGGTGGTCGAGCTGATCCTCGGCGCGCACGCCCTGCGCGGCCGCCGCACCAACTCCCCGGGCTGAGCGCGGGCGGCAGGCAGGGGGGCGCCCGCCCGGCGCGGGCGAGGGCGTGTGCCAGAATCCCCCGGTGCCGCTCTCGGGGGTCGACGTCGCCGCCTTCGCGCGCTGGCTCGCGCAGGTGGCCGAGCGCCCCGACGACCACGCCGATCTCTTCCTGGAGCGCCGCGAGGAGGTGGAGCACCCGGGCGACGGCCGCCGGCCGGGCCTGCGCGTGGTGCGCGAGCAGGGGCTGGCGGTGCGGCTCCTGCGCGGCCGGCAGACCTTCCTCGCGAGCAGCGACCGCCTCGACGGCCCGGCCTTCGCCGACGCGCTCCGGCGCGCCGCCCGCGCGCTGCCCAGCACCTCGCTTCCCGAGCCGTCGCTCGCGGCGCCGGTCTGGCCGGCGCTGGAGGGGGCGCGCTCGCTCCCCGCCTTCGCGGAGCGGGTGCGCGAGGCCCTCCGGGCACGGCTCGTCGCCTTCCCGCTGCAGCTCCGGATCCGCGCCCACCGCCGCTGGGTGCAGGTGGTGGGGGCGCGCCTGCTGGCGCCGCCGGAGCGCGAGGAGCTCTTCAGCGCCGTCGCCGCCACTCCCTGGGGGCCGCTCGGGCGGCTCCTGGTCGACCTCGGCGAGGCGGGGGCCGAGGAGCTGGCGGCGGCGCTGGTGGCTCGCTTCCAGGCCCGCGACGCGCCGCCGCCGCCGCGCGCCCGGCAGGCCGTCCTGCTCGCCCCGCGGGCCGCCGCGGTCTTCCTCCACGAGGCGATCGCCCACGCCCTCGAGGCCGACCTGCTCGGCCTCGGCGGGCGGCCCGAGGCGGCGGTCGGCTTCGAGCTGGCCCCTCCCTGCGTGAGCGTGATCGACGATCCGGCCTCGGCGCCGGCGCCGCTGCGGCGCACCACCGACCACGAGGGGTTACCGGGGGGGCGCCGCTGGCTGCGGCGTGGCGGCCGGGTCGAGCAGCCGCTGGCCGACATCGTCTGGGCGCGGCACTCGCCGCAGCTGCTCCCCGGCGCCGGTTGGCGCGGCAGCCGCCACGAGGCGCCGATGCCGCGCTCGCGGCACCTGGAGCTGGCGCCCGGGGACTTCCCCCCCGCCGCGCTCCTGCGCCGCGCCGACGGAGGGCTCTGGGTCGAGGAGGTGGAGCGCGGGCGGCTCGACCCCCACACCGGGGAGCTGGCGCTGGAGCTCCCCTACGCGCGCCGGATCCGCGACGCGGCCCCGGCCGAGCCGGTCGGCCGCTGCCGGCTGCGGGGGCGGGTGGCGGACCTGCTCGCCGGAGTGGTGGCGGTGGGGAGCGACGCGGCGCCCGCGGGGGCCGGCTGGTGCGCCAAGGGCGGCCAGCTGCTGCCGGTCTGGGCGCGCGCCGCCTCGCTGCTGATCGAGCGGGTGGAGGTCGCGCCGTGAGCGGCTTCGCGCCGCTCGAGGAGCTGCTCGGCGCGCTCGCCCGCCGCGGCTGGCGGGAGGCCGAGGCGTACGCCAAGCGGGGCCGCAGCCGCCGGGTGGCGCTCGGCCCCGGCGGGCTCGAAGCGGCCTCGTCCTCGGAGGAGGGCTGGGCGGTGCGGGCGAGCGACCGCCGGCGCTCCCTCTTCTGGGCCGAGACCGGGGCGCCGGCGAGCGACCGGCCGTTCGCGGCCGGGGAGGCGCCGCCGCTGGCGCTCCCCGATCCGCTCCCCGTGCCCCCGTGGCAGGCGCCGGCCGACCTCGAGGCGCCGCTCGCCGGCGACGCCGAGGGCGGGGCGCTGCTCGAGGGGATCGCGAAGGCGCTGGCGACCGAGCTCCCGGGCGCCGTCCTCACCGCCGCCTCGCTCCTCGACGGCGCCGCGGAGAGCTGGATCCTGAGCAGCCGCGGGGTGCGCGCGGCGGCGCGCCAGCGGCTGGCGCTGCTGCGGCTCGAGGCGCGGCTGCCCGGCGGCGCGGGCGCCGTCCAGCTCGAGCGCTGCGGCCGCGAGGCGCGCAGCTTCCGGCCGCAGGCGGTGGCGCGGCGGCTCGGCGACCGCCTGCTGGTGGCCCGCGACGGCC
>JAHDVN010000213.1:242-6147 GCA_023384635.1 Thermoanaerobaculia bacterium | reverse complement strand
AACCAGGCGGCGTCGATCGTCTCCTCTCGCGTGCAGGGGCTCTTCGGCCTCGACAAGCTCCGCATCGACCCGCTCACCACCAGCCGCAACGTCGTCTCCTCCGCGCGGGTGACGGTCGGCAAGCGGCTGTCGCGCGACGTCTACGTCACCTACACCCTCGACCCGGCCTCCACCGAGCAGCAGCAGGTGCAGCTCGAGTGGCAGATCAACGAGGGGCTGGTGGTCGTGCTGACCCAGAACGGCGAGGAGTCCTATGCCGCGGATCTGCGCTGGCAGCGCCGGTTCTAGGTTCTGCGCCGCCCTCGCGGGGCTGGCGCTGGCGCTGCCGAGGGCCGCGGCTGCGGCCGAGCCGCCGACCGTGGTCGCCGTCGAGCTGCGCAGCGATGCGCCGCTCGCCGACGCCGAGAGCCTCGCGGCCGCGCTCTCGGTCGAGGCCGGTCGCCCGCTCGCCCCGGCCGCCGTCGAGGCGTCGCTGCGCGCGCTGGCCGCCGCCGGCGTCGCCGCCGAGACCGAGGCCTGGCAGCTGCCGGCCCCGGGCGGGGTGACGGTCGCGTTCGTGGTGCGGGCCGCCGTCCAGGTGGCGGAGGTGCGGCTCGAGGGGGACCTCGGCCTGCCGGCCGAGCGCCTGCGCGCGGCGCTCGGGATCCGCGCCGGCCAGCCGCTCGTCGAGGACCGCGTGCTGCGCGGCCTCGCCGAGCTCGAGGAGCTCTGCCGCGCCGAGGGCTTCCTCGAGGCGAGCGCGCGCCTCGGCGTGGAGGTCGACGCGGCGAGCCGCCGGGCGACGATCACCTACCGCCTCGCGGCGGGCCGCCGGACCCGGGTCGGCGCCGTCCGCTTCGAGGGGGACCTCGGCCCGTTCGGCGAGGCCGAGCTCGCCAAGGCCCTCCGCCTCGCGACCGGTGCCGACTTCCGCGCCGCCGTCCTGCGCAACGAGCCGGACCGGCTGCTGCGCTGGCTCTACCGCCGCGACCACCGGCTCGCCGAGGTGGAGGGACCGGAGCTGCGGCAGGACGCGGAGACCGGCCTGGTCGACCTCGTCTACCGGATCGACGCCGGGCCGCGCTTCGAGCTCACGGTGGTGGGCGCGGAGCGCAAGGAGCTCGAGCGGCGCGGCCTGCTGCCGTTCCTCGGGCCGTTCGGCTACGACGAAGCGCTGCTCCTGCAGTCGGCCGATCTCGTCAAGCGCCACTTCCAGGAGCGCGGCCACTACCGGGTGCGCGTGGAGACGCGGGAGGAGCGGGACGCCGAGCGCCTGCGCGTCCGCCTCGAGGTGGAGCCCGGGCCGGTCTTCCGCCTCGAGGAGCTGCGCTTCACCGGCAACGCCGAGGTGCCCACGAGCGAGCTCGCGCGGCGCATGACCACCGCACCGCGCCGCGCGCTGGCGCCGCGCAGCGGGCGGCTCGTCGACGAGGTCCTCGCCGCGGACCTCACGAACCTCCGCTCGACCTACGCGCTCCTCGGCTTCGGGAAGGCGAAGGTCGGCCCCGCCGAGATCGCGGAGCGCGGCGAGGCCCTCACCCTCACCGTGCCGATCGTCGAAGGGCCCCGGCGCCGGGTGGAGAGCGTCGAGCTCCAGGGCATCGAGCGGCTCGACCGGGAGCGCCTCCACACCCTCCTGCCGCTCGCCCCGGAGGGGCCGTACCACCGGATCCACGTCGACCGCGCGGTCGAGATCGTGCGCGGCGAGTACGCGGCCCAGGGCTTCGCCCAGGTCTACCTCTCGGCCGAGGTGGCGTGGGACGAGGCCGAGGAGCGGGCGCGGGTGACGATCTCGGTGCTCGAGGGGCCGCAGTCGCGGATCGGCCGGGTGGTGGTGCGCGGCCAGCGCCGCACCCCCGCGCACGTGATCGAGCGCTACGTCGCCCTGCCGCCGGGCTCGCCGGCGAGCCCGGACCGCCTGCTCGCCGTGGAGCGCGACCTCTACCGGCTGGGGATCTTCTCGCGGGTGAAGGTGGACCTCGCCCCGGGCGCGCCGCTCGCCGAGGAGCACACGGTGGTGGTCGACGTCGAGGAGGGGCGCACGCGGCGGGTGGCGGTGGGCGCCGGCTACGACTCGGAGAGCGGCGCGCGCGCGCTGCTCTCGCTCGGCGAGGCGAACCGCTGCGGCCGCGCCCGCCACCTGCAGCTCGACCTGCTCGGGAGCCGCAAGGACGAGCGCTACCGGCTCATCTACACCGAGCCGCGGCTCGCCGGCCTGCCGGTGTCGGCCACCGCCACCACCTACTGGGAGGCGCGCGACCGGGACGCCTACGCCGTCGAGCGCTGGGGCACCCAGGTCGGGCTCGCCCACGAGCGCGGGCCGTGGCGACTGCGCCTGCTCTACGACTACCACATCGTCGACCTGCCGCGGATCGAGCGCATCTTCGACGTCCCGGTGGGCAGCCGCGAGGGGCGGGTCTCCAGCCTCACGCCGCTCGTCGCCATCGAGCGCCGGGACGACCCGCTGGACCCGCGCCGGGGCTGGAGCGCACTGGCGCAGGTGCAGTACGCCTTCCCGTTCCTCTCCGCGGACGCCGACTTCCTCAAGCTCTTCGGCCAGACCACCTGGAGCCTCGACCTCTCCCGGCTCGGGACGGTGGCGGCGAGCGTGCGCGGCGGCATCATCGAGCCGCTCGGCGAGGAGATCCCCTCGGGCTCGTTCCTGGGGCCGGTCCCGGTCGACGAGCGCTTCTACGCCGGCGGCCGCACCACCCACCGCGCCTTCGGCCAGGACGAGCTCGGGATCGAGGGCGCGACGCTCGCCCAGGGAACCCCGGTCGGGGGCAACGGCCTCTTCCTCGTGAACCTCGACTACCGCTTTCCGATCGCGGGCGCCTTCGGCGGGACGGTCTTCCTCGACGGCGGGAACGTCTGGCGAGACCACGACGAGATCGACACCCGCGACCTGCGCTGGGGGGCGGGGGTGGGCCTGCGCTACCGCTCGCCGGTCGGGCCGCTGCGGCTCGAGATCGGCTGGAAGCTCGACCGCGAGCCGGGCGAGCCCTCCTACGTCTGGTTCTTCTCGATCGGCAACCCGTTCTGACGGCGCCGGCGCCTTGCCGGCGCTCGGGCGCGGCAAGTAGACTCCGCTCGCGCGGCCGCTCCGCTGCGCGCCTCCTCCCCATGCGCGACTCGAGCTCGTTCGCCCCCATCGAAGATGCCCTCGCCGCGTTCCGCGCCGGACGGATGGTGATCCTCGTCGACGACGAGGAGCGGGAGAACGAGGGCGATCTCGCGATCGCCGCCGAGAAGGTCACCCCCGAGGCGATCGCCTTCATGGCCACCCACGGCCGCGGCCTCGTCTGCCTCGCGCTCACCGAGGAGCGCTGCGACCAGCTCGGGCTGCCGCCGATGGTGGCCGAGAACACCTCCCCGTTCGGCACCGCCTTCACGGTCTCGATCGAGGCGCGGGGCAAGGTCACCACCGGCATCTCGGCCGCCGACCGCGCCGCCACCGTGCGCGCCGCCATCGACCCGGCGACCCGCCCGGAGGACCTGCTGCGTCCGGGGCACATGTTCCCGCTCCGGGCGCGCCGGGGCGGGGTGCTCAAGCGCACCGGGCAGACCGAGGCGAGCGTCGACCTGGCGCGCCTGGCCGGCCTCGACCCGTCGGCGGTGATCTGCGAGGTCATGAAAGACGACGGCACGATGGCCCGGGTCCCCGACCTGGTGCCGTTCGCGGCCCGCCACGGGCTGCCGATCGTCACCGTCGCCGACCTCATCCGCTACCGCCTGCGCCACGAGACGATCGTCGAGCGGATCGCCGCGCCGCGCCTGCCGACCCCCTGGGGGGAGTTCCGCCTCTGCGCCTACCGCGCGCCGCTCACCGGCGAGGAGCACGTGGCGCTGGTCGCCGGCGAGGTGGACGACGGCGCCCCGGTGCTGGTGCGCGTCCACAGCCAGTGCCTGACCGGCGACGTCTTCGGCTCCGAGCGCTGCGACTGCGGCGTCCAGCTCCACCTGGCGCTCGACCGGATCGCCGCCGAGGGGCGGGGCGTGCTCCTCTACCTGCTGCAGGAGGGGCGCGGCATCGGCCTCGGCAACAAGCTGCGCGCCTACGAGCTGCAGGAGGCCGGCCACGACACGGTGGAGGCGAACGAGCGGCTCGGCTTCCGGGCCGACCTGCGCGACTACGGCATCGGCGCCCAGATCCTGCGCGACCTCGGGGTACGGCGGATGCGCCTGCTCACCAACAACCCGAGCAAGTTCGTGGGCCTCGCCGGCTACGGCCTCGAGATCGTCGAGCGGCTGCCGCTCGAGGTGCCGCCCACCGCCGAATCCCGGGCCTACCTGCGCGCCAAGCGCGAGAAGCTCGGCCACCTCCTGAGCCTCGTCTAGAGGGGAGCCGCGCCCGGTCGAGCCCGCCCGGCGCCCCGCTGCGATGCGGCTCCTCGTCGTCTCCACGAAGGCCCCCTGGCCCCCGGCCGACGGCGGCCGCCTCCTCCTCTGGCTGACCCTCGAGGGGCTCGCGGCGCGCGGCATCGAGCCGGTGGTCGTCGCCCCCGCCCCGGCCGACGCCGGAGAGCGGCGGGAGGCGGAGGCCCGGCTCGCCGGCCTCGGCGGTCTCCGCATGGTGACGGCGCGTCCCCGTCCCTGGCCGCTCGCGCTCCTCGCCGCGGCGCTCCGCGGCGGGCCCGCGACGATGGCGCGGCACGCCCTCCCGGCGGTCGGCCGCGCGGTCCGCGAGGAGCTCGCCCGGGCGCGCCCCGCGCTCGTCTGGGCGCAGCCGCTCCAGGCGCTCGGGAACCTCCCCGCCGGCGCCGGCCCCGTCGTCTACCGCCCGGAGAACGTGGAGAGCGACCTCTGGGCGCAGCTGGCGCGGCAGCGCGCCGGCTCGCCGTGGGCGCCGCTCCTGCGCCGCGAGGCCCGGCGGCTGGCGCGCGCCGAGGGCCGGGCGGTGGCGCGCGCAGCCCTCACGCTCGCGCTCTCGCCGGAGGACGCCGCGGGGCTCGCCGCCCTGGCAGCGGGGGCGGGGCGCATCGAGCCGCTGCCGCCGCCGTTCCCCGCCGCGCTCCCGCCGGGGGTGGTGCCCCTGGCCGGTTCCCCCGCCCTGGTCGCCTTCGGCAGTCCGGCCTGGGGGCCGAACCGCGACGCCCTCGCCTGGCTGCGGGAGGCGGTCTGGCCGGCGGTGCGGGCGCGAGTGCCCGGCGCACGGCTCCACCTCTTCACGGGCGGGGCCGGCGAGGGCGAGCAGATCGAGGTCCACCCCCGCCCGGCCGAGAGCGCGGAGGCATTCGCCCCCGGCTCGATCCTGTTGCTGCCGCTGCGCGCCGCCTCCGGGGTGCGGGTGCGTCTGCTCGAGGCCTGGGCGCGCGGTGTGCCGGTGGTGGCGACCCCCGAGGCGGCGCGCGGGCTCGCCGCCGAGGACGGCCGCGAGCTCCTCCTCGGGAGCACGCCGGCGGAGATCGCCGCGGCGGTGGAGCGGCTCGCCGCCGCGCCGGAGCTCGCCGCGCGCCTCGTGGCCGGCGGGCGGGCCCGGCTCGCGGCGCGGCACGATCCGGCGGCGCTCGCCGCCCGGCTGGCCGACCGCCTCGGCGAGCTGGCCGGGGAGGGAGTGGCGTGAAAGTCCTCGCGATCGTCAGCCGCTGGCCCTGGCCGGCCCGCCGGGGGGACCAGCTGCGCGCCCACCAGGCGCTCGCGGCGCTCGCCGGGCGGCACGAGGTGACGCTGCTCGCGCCGAGCTCGCCCGGCCTGCCGCCGCCGGTGGCCCTCGCCGCGACCGAGCGCTACCGCCCCGGCCCGCCCGCCCACCGGCTCGCGGTGGCGCTCCGCTCGCTCCTCCGCGGCGAGCCGCTGCAGCAGCCGCTCTTCGCCTCCGCCGACCTCGCGCGTCGCGCCGCCCGCCTCGCCCCGCTGGCCGACCTGGTCCTGCTCCAGCTGGTGCGGCTGGCGCCGCTGGCGCGGCAGGTCGCCGGCCGGCCGCTCC
>JAHDVN010000213.1:0-232 GCA_023384635.1 Thermoanaerobaculia bacterium | reverse complement strand
GCGCGACCACCGGCCGCCCGCGCCGCTGCTCCGCGCCGAGGCCCGGCGCCTGGCATGCGCCGAGCGCGCCCTGCTCGCCGCGAGCGCCCTCGGCGCGGTGGTGGCCGAGCGCGACCGCGCGGCGCTCGCCGCGGTGGCGGGTCCGGAGCTCGCCGCGCGCGTGGAGGTGATTCCGCTCGCGGTCTCCCCGGGGCGAGCGGGGGGCAGCGCGGGCGGCGGGCCCCGCCGCGCC
>JAHDVN010000212.1 GCA_023384635.1 Thermoanaerobaculia bacterium | reverse complement strand
TGAAGGCGGTCGACAAGTTCGAGTACCGCCGCGGCTACAAGTTCTCGACCTACGCCACCTGGTGGATCCGCCAGGCGATCACCCGCGCCATCGCCGACCAGGCGCGGACGATCCGCATCCCGGTGCACATGATCGAGACCATCAACAAGCTCACCCGCACCAGCCGCTCGCTGGTGCAGGAACTCGGTCGCGAGCCCACCGCCGAAGAGATCGGCGAGCGCATGGACCTGCCCGCCTCGAAGGTGCGGCGGATCATGAAGATCGCGCAGGAGCCGATCTCGCTCGAGACCCCGATCGGCGAGGAGGAGGACTCGCACCTCGGCGACTTCATCGAGGACAAGAGCGCGGTGTCGCCGCTCGAGCAGGTGATCTCGACCAACCTGCGCGAGCAGACCGGCCGCGTGCTCAAGACCCTGACCCCGCGCGAGGAGCTGGTGCTGCGCATGCGCTTCGGCGTCGGCGACGGCTCCGAGCACACCCTCGAGGAGGTCGGCCGCTCGTTCAACGTCACGCGCGAGCGGATCCGCCAGATCGAGTCGAAGGCGCTGCGCAAGCTGCGCCACCCGACCCGGGCGGTGAAGCTCAAGCCGTTCCTCGACACCACGGTCTGAACCGGGCCCCGGCGCCCTTGCCAGGGCGCCGGGCGGCCCCGTAAGATCAACAGTCCCGGCACGCCGGGACCCGATCCTGGGTAGCTCAGCGGTAGAGCGATCGGCTGTTAACCGATTGGTCGGGGGTTCAAATCCCTCCCCAGGAGCCAGCCCTCCCCCTCCGAGACCCCGCCCGCGCGGGGTCTCGTCGTCTCCGGCGGCGGCGAATCCGACGGCTGGGCTCGCGATAGGCTTCCGCGTGCGCCGCGCGACGCCCGCGCGGTGACGGCAGCGCTCCCCGGGCCCCGTTCCCGGGCTGCGCGGGGACCTCTCGACCATGACCGCCCACCTCCCCTTTCCGCTGCGCGTGGCCGTCGTCGGCTCCGGGCCGGCGGGCTTCTACGCCGCCGAGGCTCTCCTGCGGAGCCCGGACGTCGCCGCCGAGGTCGACGTCTTCGACCGCCTGCCGACGCCCTACGGGCTGGTCCGCGGCGGCGTGGCCCCCGACCATCAGAAGATCAAGACCGTCACCCGCATCTACGAGCGCACCGCGGCGCGGCCGAGCTTCCGCTTCCTCGGCAACGTCATGCTGGGGCGGGATCTCTCGGTCGACGACCTGCGCGCGCACTACCACCAGATCGTCTACGCCACCGGCAACGAGGCCGACCGCCGGCTCGGAATCCCCGGCGAAGGGATCTGGGGCTCGACGCCGTCGGCGGTCTTCGTCGGCTGGTACAACGGCCACCCCGATTACCGCGCCGCGAAGATCCGTCTCTCGGCCGAGCGCGTGGCGGTGATCGGCAACGGCAACGTGGCGGTGGACGTGGCGCGCATCCTGCTCCGCACCCCGGAGGAGCTCGCGGCGACCGACCTCGCCGGGCACGCCCTGGAGGCGCTCTCCGGGAGCGGCGTGCGCGAGGTCTGGATGCTCGGCCGCCGCGGGCCGGCGCAGGCCGCCTTCACGCCGCAGGAGCTCAAGGAGCTCGGCGAGCTCGCGGACGCCGACCTCCGCATCGACCCGGCCGACCTCGAGCTCGACCCGGCGAGCGCGGCGGAGGTCGAGAGCTCCTCCTCCCGCCAGCGCAACCTCGAGCTGCTCCGCGAGTTCGCCGGGCGGCCGCCGCGGGGCGGGCACCGGACGCTCCACTTGCGCTTCTGCGTCTCGCCCACCGAGATCCTGGCCGACGAGCAGGGCGCGGTCCGCGCCCTCGTGCTCGCGCGCAACCGCCTCGCGGCGCGGCCGGACGGCTCGGTCGCGGCGCGGCCGACCGGCGAGACCGAGACCGTCGAGGTCGGCTTGGTGCTGGCGGCGATCGGCTACGCCGCCGATCCGATTCCCGGCGTGCCGTTCGACGACCGGGCGCGGGTGATCGCCAACGTCGACGGCCGGGTCTGCGACGCCGCGACGCGCGCCGCCGTCCCCAACGAGTACGTGGTGGGCTGGGCGCGCACCGGCCCGCAGGGGCTCATCGGCTCGCACAAGGGGGGCTCGGCGGAGGTGGTCGAGCGGATGCTCGCCGACGGGCGCGCGGGCGCCGTCGCCGGCCGCGAGCTGCCGCCGCGCACGGCGATCGACGAGCTCCTCGCCGCGCGCGGCGTGCAGGTGGTCGGCTTCTCCGACTGGAAGCGGCTCGACGAGGTCGAGGTCGCCCGCGGCGAGCGCCGCGGCGCCCCGCGCGACAAGATCGCCGACGGCGACGCGAGGCTCGCCCTGCTCGGCGACTGAGGGGGGGGGCAGCTCGGCCCGCGACCTCCTGTAGGATCGGACGCTCTGGTGGGGAGTAGTCGCCCGGGCCGCGTGGCCCGGGCGGGCGGGCCGTCACCCCGGGGCGAGAGCCCCCGGTCCCCCAGGATCCCGCGATCCCGGCGAGACCACCGCGACACGGACTTGCGCGGAGCTCCGCCCCCCGGCGGGGCCGCGCCGGGAGCCTGAGCGGATGGACACGGCAGCCCTGCCCCTCTGGATCGGTTTCAATCTCTTCGTCCTCGGCCTGCTGGCCCTCGACCTCGGGGTGTTCCATCGCCGCGCCCACGAGGTGTCGTTCCGGGAAGCCGCGATCTGGAGTGCCGTCTGGATCGGGCTCGCCCTGCTCTTCAACGCCGCGGTCTGGCATTGGCTCGGGCCCCAGAAGGGGCTCGAGTTCCTCACCGGCTACCTCATCGAGAAGTCGCTGTCGGTCGACAACATCTTCGTCTTCGCGATCCTCTTCTCCTACTTCGCCGTTCCCGCGCGCTACCAGCACCGGGTGCTCTTCTGGGGGATCCTCGGCGCGCTGCTGATGCGCGCCGGCTTCATCGCCGCCGGGGCCGCGCTGCTCGCCCGCTTCCACTGGGTGATCTACCTCTTCGGCGGCTTCCTCGTCGTCACCGGCCTGAAGATGGCGATCGCTCCGGATCGCGGCTTCGAGCCCGAGAGGAACCCCGTGCTGCGACTGGTGCGCCGGCTCGTGCCGGTGGCCGACCGGTATCACGGCCAGCGCTTCTTCGTGCGCGAGGGCGGGGCCCTGGTCGCCACGCCGCTCTTCCTCGTGCTCGTCCTGGTCGAGGTCACCGACCTCATCTTCGCGGTCGACTCGATCCCGGCCGTCTTCGCGGTCACGCGCGACCCGTTCATCGTCTACACCTCCAACGTCTTCGCGATCCTCGGCCTGCGCGCTCTCTACTTCGTGCTGGCCGGGGTGATGCACAAGTTCGAGTACCTGAAGCTCGGCCTCGCCGCGGTGCTCGTCTTCGTGGGGACGAAGATGACGCTCGTCGACGTCTACAAGATCCCCGCCGGGGTTTCGCTCGGCGTCGTGGCGGCGATCCTCGCCGTGGCCGTGGCCGTCTCCCTGGTGCGGGCACGGCGGCGAGCGCCCACGGCGCCGCCGCCATCCGCCTGATCGCCGGTCCGATCGCCGCCCGTTCGGGCACCGCCCCGGCCGCCCACCCGGGGGGCAGCGGGGGGCGGCGGGCGCTGCTACCATCGGCCCGAGAGGAGGCGCGGCATGCTGGAACGCCACGAACACGGGACGATCCTGGAGCTCAGGCTGGCGCGGCCGCCGGCCAACGCGCTCTCGCCGCAGCTCATCGCGGCGCTGCGCGACGCGGTCGAGGAGGGGGCGCTCTCGGCCGAGGGGCTGGTGCTCTCCGGAGCGCCGGGGATCTTCTCGGCGGGCCTGGACGTGCCGGCGCTGCTCGCGCTCGAGCGGCAGGGGCTCGCCGAGGTGGTGCGCGATTTCTTCGCGCTGGTGCGCGCGCTCGCCGCCTGCCGCGTGCCGGTGGCCGCCGCGCTCACCGGCCACAGCCCGGCCGGCGGCGCGGTGCTCGCGCTCTTCTGCGACCACCGGGTGATGGCCGCGGGGGAGTTCCGGATCGGCCTCAACGAGGTGCAGGTCGGCATCGGCCTGCCGGCTCCGATCCTCGCCGCGCTCGCCGAGCGGGTGGGGGCGCGCCAGGCGGCCCGTCTCGCGATCGGCGGCACCCTGATCCCGGCCGCCGAGGCGCTGGCCTGCGGACTGGTCGACGAGCTCGCCCCGGCCGACGAGGTCGTGCCGCGCGCCGTCGCCTGGTGCCGGGGTCTCCTGGCGCTGCCGCGCGGCCCGATGCTCCGCACGCGCGAGCTCTGCCGGGAGCGCCTCGTCGCCGCCTGCGACGACCGCGAGGAGGCGGTGCGCGACCGCTTCGTCGAGGACTGGTTCGGGGAGGAGACGCAGGCCGCGCTCCGCGCCCTGGTCGAGCGGCTGCAGCGGAAGGGCCGCGAGGGCTAGCGGTGGCGCTCCCGACGAACGCGACGGCGCTCGCCCTCCTCTGCGCCGCGGCCCTCTGGGCCGGCGGCTGCGCCAGCCGGCCGGCGGCGACCGCGGGGACTGCGGCCGGGTCGCGGGCCATGACCGCGCCCGCGCCGCCGGCGCCGCCACCCGCGAGCGCTGCCGCGGAGACGCCGCCCGTGGCGCCCGCTCCCGCGGCTCCCGCGGAGCCGCCCGTCGAGATCGCCGAGCCGCTCGCCGAGTTGCCGACCGAGGAGGTGGTCGACGAGCTGGCCGGCGCCGAGGCGGTGGGCGACGAGTCGGAGACCGCGGCGCTCCTGCAGCAGTCGCTCGCCACCTTCGAGGAGGCGCAGGCGCTCTTCGAGTCGGGCGAGAGCGACTTCGCGCTCGCCGCCCTCGACCGCGCCTACGAGCTGATGGCCCGGGTGCCGGCGAACGGGGATGCCCTGGCGGCGCAGGAGAAGGAGAACCTGCGGCTGCTGATCGCCCGCCGCGTGGTCGAGATCCACGCCGCACGCCGCCGCCTGGTGGGCGACGCCGAGCGGTCGATCCCGCGCGTCGTCAACGCCGAGGTGGAGCGCGAGATCCGGAGCTTCCAGGGCCCCGAGCGCGCCTTCTTCCTCGACGCCTACCGCCGCTCCGGGCGCTACCGGCCGATGATCGTCGCGCAGCTGCAGGAGGCGGGTCTGCCCGAGGCGCTCTCGTGGCTGCCGCTGGTCGAGAGCGGCTTCAAGGAGCGGGCGCTCTCCTCGGCCCGCGCCCTCGGGCTCTGGCAGTTCATCGCCTCGACCGGCTACCGCTACGGCCTGGAGCGCAACGAGTGGGTCGACGAGCGGATGGATCCGTGGAAGGCGACGAAGGGGGCGATCGGTTACCTCGGCGACCTGCACGCGCTGCTCGGCGACTGGCTCACCGCGCTCGCCGCCTACAACTGCGGCGAGCAGAACGTGCTGCGCCAGATCGGACGGCAGTCGGAGGGCTACTTCGACCAGTTCTGGGACCTCTACGAGCGGCTGCCGCGCGAGACGCGGCGCTACGTGCCGCGCTTCCTCGCCACGCTCGCGATCGTCGAGGACCCGGGCAAGTACGGGTTCACGCTCCCCGAGCCGGCGCCGCCGCTCGCCTTCGAAACGGTCGAGATCGCGCGCTCGACGCGGCTCGACGCCGTGGAGCGGCAGCTCGAGCTGCCGACCGGTGCGCTGCAGGAGCTCAACCCGGAGCTGCGCCGCGCCGCCACGCCGCGCGCCGCCTACCCGCTGCGCGTGCCGCCCGGGATGGGCGTCCCCCTGCTCGCCAGCCTCGAGTCGCTGCCGGCCTACACGCCGCCGCCCCGGGTCGAGCAGGCGACCCACCGGGTGCGGAGCGGGGAGACGCTCTCCTCGATCGCCGCCCGCTACGGCACGAGCGTGGACTCGCTGATGCGGATGAACCGCCTGCGCAGCGCCCACCGGCTGTCGGTGGGCCAGCGGCTGGCGGTCCCCGTCCGCTCCGGTGGCGCCCCGGCCCGCGCAGAGCGCTCCGCGACGACCGCGACCGAACCGGTAGCGGCCGCGGCCGGGGAGACGCGCGAGCACGTCGTGCGCTCCGGCGAGAGCCTCTGGCAGATCGCCGGGCGCTACGGCACCACGGTGGAGCAGCTGCGGCGCGACAACCGGCTGGGGCGCACGTCGGTCCTCCAGCCGGGCCAGACGCTCGTCATCCGCGGCGCCGACTCCGGCCGGAGCCGCTGAGCAGACCGGCCGGCCAGCGGGCCGGGAGAGGAGGACCGGAATGGACCATCGCGATCTCGCCGACGGGGTCTGCGTCCCCTGCCGGGGCGGCGTCCCGCCGCTCC
>JAHDVN010000211.1 GCA_023384635.1 Thermoanaerobaculia bacterium | reverse complement strand
AGGCGCGCACCGGCCGCATCGACTTCGACGCCGCCGGCGAGGAGACGGCCCGCCAGGAGGCGCTCGCGATCGCCGACGCCGCGCAGCGCGACCTCGGCCTGTTCGCGATCTTCGACCGCCCGCTCGGCGACCGGCTGCTCCTCTCGCTCGGCCTGCGCGGCGACGCCATCGCCTCGGAGAACCGGGGTGGCTTCTACGGCGACCTCGAGCGGGACGAGGAGGCGCTCTCCGGCCACCTCGCGCTCACCTCGGGCCCCTGGCACGGCGTCACGGCGACGCTGCAGGTCGCCTCCGGCTTCCGCTCCCCCACCCTCTCCGACCGCTACTACCGGGGCCCGAGCGGGCGCGGCTTCGTCATCGGCAACCCCGACCTCGACCCGGAGCGCAGCCGGCAGCTCGACCTCGCGCTGCGCTGGGGCCGCGCCGGCCGCAGCGTCGCCCTCTCCGCCTACCGCTACCGCATCGAGGACCTCGTCGAGCGCTACCGGGAGGGGGCGGACTACCGCTTCCGGAACCGGGGCGAAGCCGATCTCGTCGGGATCGAGCTCGAGGCGCAGGCCGCGCTCGGCCGCGGCTTCGAGCTCCAGACCGGCCTCGCCTGGTCCGAGGGCGAGGACGCGGCGACCGGAGAGGCGATCGCCGACGTCGCCCCCGCGAGCGGCTCGGTGACGCTCCGCTGGGCCGGAGCCCGCGGCTTCGCCTGGGGGCGCCTCCACGGGGCGCTCCGCTTCGACGAGCCCGGCCCTTCCGAGGCCGCGCGGGCCGGGTGGGCGGCGGCCGACCTCGGCGCCGGCTGGCGCTTCGGGCACGGCTTCGAGCTGCAGCTTGTGCTGCGCAACGCCGCCGACCGGCGCTACGTCGCCTCCCCGGACGAGACGGCGACGCCGGTGCCGGGCCGCTCGCTCCTCGCCGGCCTCACCTGGCGGCCCTGAGGCACGCCCGGCCGGCCGTCAGAGCTGGAACTGGAGGTCGTGGAGGCGGCGGTAGAGGCCGCCCGCCGCGAGCAGCTCGGCGTGGGTCCCGGTCTCGACCACGCGCCCGCCGTCGAGGACCAGGATCCGGTCGGCCCCCATCACCGTGGCGAGGCGGTGGGCGATCACCAGCGTCGTGCGGTCCCGCATCAGGGCGTCGAGCGCCTTCTGGATCGTCGCCTCCGACTCGCTGTCGATCTGCGAGGTGGCCTCGTCGAGGATCAGCACCGGCGGATCGGCGAGCAGAGCCCGGGCGATGGCGATCCGCTGGCGCTCGCCCCCGGAGAGGCGGAAACCGCCCTCGCCGATGTGCGTGTCGTACCCCTGCGGCATGCGCGAGACGAACTCGTCGGCGTAGGCCGCCGCCGCCGCCTCGCGCACCCGGTCGAGCGAGAGGTCGGGCCGCCCGTAGGCGATGTTGGCGCGCACCGTGTCGTCGAACAGCACCGTCTCCTGCGTCACGATGCTCATCAGGCCACTCAGGCTGTCGAGCGTGAGGTCGCGCAGATCGCGGCCGTCGATCGTGATCCGCCCCGCGGCGGGGTCGTCGAAGCGGAGCAGCAGGCTCACCACCGTCGACTTGCCCGCCCCCGAGGGCCCGACCAGGGCCACGATCTCGCCGCGCCGGACCTCGAAGTTCACGCCGCGGAGCGCCGGCTTGTCGCCGTAGGCGTACTCCACTCCCTCGAAGGCGATCCCGGACCGGAACCCGGTGAGCCGCTTCGCCCCCGGCCGCTCCGCGACGTCGAGCGGGATGGCGAGCAGGTCGGCCACTCGCCGCACCGCCGCCGCGGCGTCCTGGACCAGGAGGTGGACCTTGTTGAGACGCCGGATCGGGTCGTACATCAGCACCAGGTTGGCGAGGAACTGGATCACCGCCACGCCGGTCAGCGCGCCGCTGCGGATGGCGTGGCCGGCGTAGACCAGGAACGCGGCGGCGCCGAGCGCGCCCACCGCCCCCACCACCGGACCCGAGACGTTGGCGAAGACCTCCGCCCGCAGCCGCGCCCCGAGGTGCCGCCGCGTGGCGCGCGCGAAGCGGGCGATCTCGTACTCCTGCTTGCCGAAGGCGCGCACCACCTTGTAGCCGCGGGCGATCTCCACCAGCAGCTTGCCGATCTCGGCCATCTGCTCCTGGCTGTCCTGGCTCGTCTTGCGCATGCCCCGCCCGAAGCGGACGATCGGATAGACCACGAACGGCGCCACCGCCAGGCTCGCGAGCGCGAGCTTGAAGTTCGTCGAGAGCAGCATCCCCACCAGCACCACCAGGGTGATCGACTGCTGGAACAGATCGAGGACTCTCGTCGAGACCGCCACCTGGAGGATCGTCACGTCGCCGACCACGCGGCTCGCCAGCTCGCCGGTCGCGTGGGCCTCGTGGAAGCGCGAGGACTGGTATGCCACCTGGCGGGCGATGTCGTTGCGGATCGCCGTGGTGACGCCGAGGCCGACGCGCTGGAAGGCGTAGCCGCTGACGAAGTCCGCGACGCTCCGGATCCAGAAGACGGCGAGGATGAGGAGGGGCACGAACCAGACGACGTCGTCGCCCGAGGCCCCGCAGGCCTCCTTGAGGCGCTCGTAGCCGGCGTCGAGACGGCGCCGCAGGTCGAGGCGGCGGGCCTTCTCCGGCAGCTCTCCGCCCCCCGCCGGCAGCGCGAGCCCCGGCAACGCGCCGCCCTCGCGGGAGGTCATCAGCACCTCCTGGAAGACCGGGTCGATGAGGAAGACCGTGGCCCCGGAGGTGAGGGCGAAGACGACCACCGCCGCCAGAGCCACCAGGCCCCAGGCGAGGTGGCGGCGGACGTAGCGGAACAGGAACGGGACGAGGCCCGGCGGGTGCGGCGACGCGGCGGGTCTCCCCACCCCGCTCGCCGGCTTCAGATCGCCCCTCCCCCGGCGAGCATCCGCCAGAGCCAGAAGGCCGCGGCGAGGGCGAGGCCGACGACCATCAGGTGCTCGCGGTTGCGCCGCATGCGCGCCGCCGACCAAGGGCTCGTCCCGCCGTCGGGATAGGCCCGGAGCTTCGGGAAGAGGGCCGGCACCGCCCGGCGGTAGCGCTCGTATGCCTCCCCGTGCACCTCCCGCAGGCGCGCCGGCTCGACCCGCTCCTTGCGCGGCAGGTAGTAGCCGAAGAAGAAGAGCCAGCCGATCGCGAGCGCGACCCAGCTGCCGCGGTGGGGGAGGTTCGCCATCAGGCAGAGGCCGCTCAGGATCAACAGCCGGCCCAGGTAGAGCGGGTTGCGGGTGTGCCGGTACGGCCCGCTCGTGACCAACTCCTGCGTCTTGAGCAGGTGACCGGCGGCCCAGAAACGGACCGTCTCGCCGAGGATCACGAGCAAGAGGCCGACTCCGAAGGTCCACGGCTCGGGCCTCCCGAACCAGACCAGGGCGACGAGCACCAGGGCCAGCCCGGCGCGCCGGACGTTGCCGAGCAGCCGGTTGTAGTTCCGTTCGCCCATCGAGTCTCTCCCTCTCCCCTTCGCTGCCGGATTCAGCCGCGCCCTTTGCCGCGAAGCCGTCGCCAGATCGCCTTCGCCTTCCGGCCGCGGCGGTGCCAGCGGGCGATCGAGCCGCCCACCTCCGCCACCGCCGCCTCCACGTCCCCGCCCGTCCACCGCGCCCGCATCCGCGCCAGCGCGAGCTCGTCGAGCTCGCAGAGCCGATCGAAGAGGGCGCGCCGCAACCGCGAGGGACGCTGCCCCAGCATCCACGCCGCAGCGAGGTCGACGAGCACCACGCGCCCGTCGTCGCCGATCAGCACGTTGCGGTGGTGGAGGTCGGCGAGGGCGATCCCCCGCGCGTGGAGCACCGCCACCGTCTCGGCGACGCGCCGGAAGACCTCTTCGCCGACCTGCCCGCGCTCGGGCAGTGGCAGCGCGTCGACCCACTCGGTGACGAGGGTGCAGGGCTTCGGGCGCCCGAAGAACCGCGGCAGGCCATCGATCCCGGCCGCCGCCACGTAGGCGGCCGCCTCCCGCCGGATAACCCAGCGCCCGAGCAGGAGCTTCACCCAGACGGGACGGCGCGCGAACGTCTTGACCGCGAGCCGCGTCTCGCCGGCGCGGAAGAGTCCGACCTCGGCCTTGGTCACGTTGCGCCCCGAGAGCCAGCGCTCCGGCGGCGCCGCGAGCAGCTCGCGCCAGGCGGTGCGGCCGGCGGGCGCCGGGCCGTGCACCTGCTCCGCGCTACCCACCGGGCACGACCCGCACGGCCAGCGCCCAGAGCGCGAGCGCGAAGACGTACCAGAAGTAGTGCCACTCCGCGTGCTTGAACCAGGGGCGGAGCCGGTCGGAGTCGATGCTCAGCCGGAAGACGGTCGCGGTCAGCGCCACCGCGGCGACCATCGCCGCCAGCGCCGCGAGCCGCACGTCCCACGCCGCGAGCGGCGCGAAGAGCAGCGGCGCCCAGCGGTGCGGGGCGATCAGGCGCCGCCAGTGGAGGGCCACGCAGAGGAGCGCCGGCAGGCCGAGGGCGGCGAGCGCCACGAGGCCCATCGTGTCGAGGGGCTGCCGCTCGGACCAGACCGAGGTCAGCGGCGCGAGCGGCGGACCGGAGCCCGCGAGCGGCCCGACGAGGGCGGCGGCGAGTGAGCCGGCGACGATCCACCCGAGGCGCCGCCGCAGGCCGGGCCGTTCGGCCCACGGGTGCGCGAGATAGAGGGCGGCCAGCGCGAGGGCCGGGATCCAGAGCCAGTCGAGGAAGCCCCACGCCAGGAAGACGAGCGGCAGCGCGTAGACCTGCTCCTGCCGCTTCTCCACGTACCCCTCGAGCGCGCAGACCGCCGCCGCGGCGAGGAGGAAGGGGAGCGCCCAGCCGGAACCCACCACCGCCGGCCGCGCCACGATGGTGGCGGCCAGCAGCACGAGGGAGCCCGAGAGGTGGTCCCGCGTCTTCTTCTTGAGACCGAGGAACAGGAAGAAGCTCCCGATCGCCCCCAGCACCCCGTGCCACCAGGCCGCGCCGCCGCCGAAGACCAAGAGCGCCACGATCAGGTAGACCGAGACCATCCCCACGTACTCGAGCTTGATCCGCCGGCCGAACCGCTCCACCGGCCCCGGCACGTAGGGGCTCACCGCGACTGATTCCGACATTCCAGGATCTCTCTATCCGGGCGGACGGGGCCGGAGGGCCGGGCCCGGGCCGACATGACGTCTCATGCTACGCCCGATTCGGGCGCGCCAGCCCACCCCGGCGGTCGGGAGAGGGGTTCAGCCCCGGGTTCGCGGCTTCTCGGGCGGCGCCGGGCAGGCCTCGCAGTTCGAGCAGCGCGGCGCGCGGCGGCGGGAGAAGTAGGGGCGCAGGAAGAGGGCGAGCGCCGCGAGCGCCGCCCCCGAGACGGCCCAGAACTGCCAGTCCCCCCAGGGCAGGTCGGCCATCAGGAGATCCCCAGCAGGCCGAGGCCGCGGTAGGTCGCGAACGCCCCCAGCCAGGCCAGCGTCGACATCCAGACCAGCTGGAGCGCCGGCCACTTCCAGCTCCCCGACTCCTTGCGCGAGGTGGCGAGGGTGGGCAGGCACTGCATGGCGAGCACGAAGAAGACGAGCAGCGAGGCGGAGACCGCGGGGGTGAGCAGCGGCGTGCCGTCCGGACGCTCGGCGGCGCGGATCCGCTCGATCACCCCGGCGTCGGGGGCGTCGCCGGCATCGGTGCCGGCCAGCAGGACCGTGAGGGTCGAGACGAAGACCTCGCGGGCGAGGAAGCTCGTGAGGACCCCGACCGTGAGCTGCCAGTCGTAGCCGAGCGGCGCGAAGGCCGGCTGGAACGTGCGCCCCAGCCGGCCGGCGAAGCTCTGGCCCTGCTGGTGGCGCGCCTCGGCGGCGGCGGCCTCCGCCGCCAGCTCCCCGGCGCGCCCCGGGTCGGCGGCGGCCGCCGCCTCCGCGCGCAGTGCCACCGACTCGGCCGGCGGCTCGACCTTCGGGTAGGCCGAGAGCCACCACATGACGATGCAGATCGCCAGGATCACCGTGCCCGCGGTCTTGAGGAACGAGATCCCCTGCTCGGCGGCGACGTAGAGGGCACTGCGCAGCGACGGCAGCTTGTAGCTCGGCAGCTCGAGCACCATCGGCCGCGACCGGCCCGGGAGGATCGTCCGCCGCGCGATCGCGGCGCTGCCGAGCGCCGCCAGCGCGCCGAGCAGGTAGCAGCCGGCGAAGGCCAGCCCGGCCTTGACCGGCGCGTCGCGGAAGAGGAGCGTGGTCAGCAGCACGTAGACC
>JAHDVN010000210.1 GCA_023384635.1 Thermoanaerobaculia bacterium | reverse complement strand
GTTTCGCTCGCTCTCCTGCTCTCTTCTCTCCTGGCGGCCGGCGCGCCGGCCGCTCCCCCTTCGCAGCAGAAGCCGCCCGCGAGCGCCGCCACGTCGGTCGACCCCGGTGCCGCGGCCGCGCAGCCGGTGCACGGCCTGCTGCGCGTCACCGTGGCCTGGCCGCCCAAGGAGTGCGGGCACGCCACGAGCCCCGATCCGTGCAGCAGGGTGACCGTCTCCCTCTGGGACATCCCATCGGGTCCGACCGTCGAGCGGACGGCGAAGGCGAAGTCGGGCTCGCCCGGCGGCGAGTGCACGGTGCAGTTCGACGGGCTCGTCCGCTTCGACGACTACCGCCTCGACGTCGGCTACAGCGGCACTTGGGGCGGCGCCTCCCACTGCACGCAGTGCGTCGCCTACGGCACCGCCTTCCTCACGCCGGCCTCGTTCCCGGTGGACCGCCGGATCGAGCTCTCGGTGGTCAACTGGATGGACAAGACGCGAGTCTGCCCCGCGAAGGGGATGGTCCCTCTGCCCGCCCGGCCCTGAGGTCCGGTCTCCCGGCCGGGTCGCCCGCGCCGTGCCGCATGACTGACGTGTTCTGACAGGGCCCCGTCGGATCCTCCGCTGCGGAAGCGGCGTGGGAGGATGCGGACGATGGTGCGGAGCGAGGAGGGCCCCTTCGACCTGATCGGCGACGTCCACGGGGCGGCCGAAGCTCTGCGGGTGCTCCTCGGGCGGCTCGGCTATGCCGAGCGGCGGGGGTCGTACCGCCACCCGGAGCGGAGGGCGGTCTTCGTCGGCGACCTGCTCGACCGGGGGCCGCAGATCCGCGAGGCGCTCGCGCTCGTGCGGGCCATGGTCGAGGCGGGGAGCGCGCTCGCGGTGGTCGGCAACCACGAGTGGAACGCCTTCCTCTACCACCAGCCCGACCCGGAGTGGCCGGGGGAGTACCTCCGAGAGCACAGGGAGCGCCACGACCGGCAGGTCGCCGCGACCCTCGACCAGGTGCCGGCCGGCGAGCTCGCGAGCCACCTCGCCTTCCTCCGCCAGCTCCCGCTTCATCTCGATCTCGGCGCGCTGCGGGTCGTCCACGCCTGCTGGGACGACGCGGCGATCGCGGTCGCGAGCCGCGGCCTCGCCCGCCACGGGGGGCTCACCGACGCCTTCCTCGTCGAGGCGGCGCGGGAGGGGACGGCTCTCTTCGGGGCGGTCGAGGTGCTGCTCAAGGGGCGGGAGATGGATCTCCCGGACGGGGTGCACATCCTCGACCAGGAGGGCCGCCGCCGGCACCGGGCCCGCACCCGCTGGTACCTGCCTCCCGACGGCCTGAGCCTCGCCGGCTACGCCTTCCAGGAGCTGCTCGGCCCGGCGGCGGGCGGGCCGGTGCCCACGGCGGCGCGCGCCGACGCACGACCCTACCCGCCGGAGGCGGCGCCGGTCTTCTTCGGCCACTACGCCCAGCCTCCGGCGGCGCCCGCCCCGCTCGCCCCCAACGTCGCCTGCCTCGACTCCTCGGTGCTCGCCCCCGGCGGCTTCCTCTCCGCCTACCGCTGGGACGGCGAGCGGCAGCTCGAAGCGGGCCGCTTCGTCCGTACCGAATCCATGGGAGATCCGACATGAAGCAGGCCGCCGCCGTCGCCTTCCTGCTCTTCCTTGCCACCGGCGCCCTGTCCGCCGTGCCGGTCGACAGAGGCCCGGCGGCGGCGCTGCAGAGCGCCCTGGTGCGGGTCGAGGTGACCCGGCTCCGGCCGAACCACTCCGAGCCCTGGGCTCTCGGCCGGCAGGGACGGGGGTCCGGCACCGGTTTCGTCCTCGAAGGGGGCGGGGTGCTCACCTGCGCGCACCTCGTCTCCGACGCCACCTTTGTGGAGGTCCGGCGGGCCGGGGATCCCCGGCGCTTCCCGGCCGAGGTGTTCCACGTGGGGCACGCCTCGGACCTCGCGCTGCTGCGGGTGGCGGACCCGGCGTTCCTCGAAGGGGTGACGCCGCTCGGCCTGGGTGAGCTGCCTCTCCCCGGCGCGCCGGTCTCCGTGCTCGGCTTCGCGGGGAAGGGAGAGCAACCGGCGGTGACCGCGGGCGTGGTCTCGCGGCTCGGCGTGACGCGCGTCGCGCACTCCCTCTGGATCCTGTCCTACCTGCAGGTCGACGCGGCCGTGAACGCCGGCAACAGCGGCGGTCCGGTGCTCGCCGGCGGCCGGGTGGTGGGCGTCGTCATCCAGGGCGACGACGACGCCGAGAACGTGAGCTGGGCCGTTCCGGCGCCGCTCCTCCGACAGTTCCTCGACGACGCCGCCGACGGGAACCTCGACGGCCTGCCCGATCCCGGCTTCTGGGTGCGGTCGTTCCGCAATCCGGCGCTGCGGCGGTTTCTCGGCGCCGAGGAGGGGGAGGGCGGCAGTCTGGTGACGGAGGTGGGTGCCGGAGGCTCGGCCGACGGCGTGCTGCAGCCGGACGACCTGCTGCTCGCGATCGACGGGCACGACGTCGCCGCGGACGGCACCGTGGAGCTGCGGCCCGGCGAGCGGATCGACTTCGACTTTCTCTTCCACCGGCGGCAGGTGGGGGAGAGGGTGCCGGTGGTCTTCCGGCGCGGCGGGGAACGCCGGACGGGAGAGCTGCGCCTGGCGCCCGCGGTGCCGCTCCTGCGCGTCGAGTACGACCGGCGCCCCTCCTACCTGATCGTCGGCGGGCTCGTCGTGCACCCGGCGACCTACAACCTCGCGCTCGAGATGGCGGGCAGAGAGGAGGGGTGGGTGCGGCGCTTCGGCGGGTACATCGAGGACCTGCAGAGTCTGGAGCGCGAGGAGATCCTCTACGTGAGCCAGGTTCTCGCTGACCCCGTCAACGCCGACTACGAGGACGCCGCCGACGAGATCCTGGTGCGCGCCAACGGCCGAGAGCTCGTGAGCCTCGCCGACCTCGCGGCGGCGCTCCGCGAGCCGCTGCGGGGCTTCCACCGCCTGGAGTTCGAGAACGGCTTCCTGGTGGTCTTCGACGCGGCGGAGGAGGCCGCCGCGCGGCCGCGGATCCTCGCGCGCCACGGCATCCCGTCCGACCGCTCGCCGGACCTCGCCGCTGCGCCGTGAGCGGCCGGCCCGCGCCGCGGTTCAGCTGCGGCCGAGCAGCCGGTCCTCGAAGGCGTAGTCGACGGGACGGCGGGGCTGCTCGAGGTACCAGGCGTAGCCGCGCCGGAGGGCCTCCTCGAAATCGAGAGGGACGACGCCGAGCAGGCGGGTGACCTTCTCCACCACCTCGGTCATCGGCGGCAGGTCGAGGTACTCGCCGAAGTAGAGGTGGCCGTGGAACGGGTGGCCGCCGGCGGCGAGGATCTCGCGGCGCGGGAGCGGCACGAGCTCGGGCTCGACGCCCGCGACCCGGGCCAGGAGCTCCACCAGACCGCGGTGGGTCACCGCCTCGCGGTGGCCGACGTTGAACGCCTCGCCCGCGGCCTCCGGCACTTCGAGCGCGCGCACGCAGGTCTCGGCGACGTCGTCCACGTACGCCCAGTGCATGAGCGTCGCGCCGTCGTTTGGCAGCACGATCGGGCGTCCGTCCCGGAGCCGGTCCCAGAAGAACTGCTCCCGGTAGAACGGCTGGCGCGGCCCGTGGACGAA
This sequence comes from Thermoanaerobaculia bacterium, assembly GCA_023384635.1. GTDB lineage: Bacteria > Acidobacteriota > Thermoanaerobaculia > Multivoradales > JAGPDF01 > JAAYLR01. The sequence continues at coordinate 2,645 of JAHDVN010000210.1, read as the reverse complement.
GGGCGGCCGCACCGTGACGGCCGGGAAGCCGCTCTCGGCGTGCAGGCGGAAAAGGGCGCGCTCGGCCCCCACCTTGTGCTGGACGTAGGGGTTCGGCACCTCCGCCGGCGCGAGCGGAGCGTCCTCGGTGAGATCGAGGCCGCTGCCGTAGGCGGCGACGCTCGACATGAAAACGTAGCGCCGGACCGGCCCCGCGGCCGCGCGCGCCGCCGCCTCGACCTGATCGGGCGTGGTGCCCCGCTGCCAGTCGTAGGCGAGGTCGACGATTCCCTCGAAACCCTCCTCGCGGAGGATCCGCTCGACGCGCGGCAGGTCGGCGCGGTCGGCCTGGAGATTGCGGACCCGCGGATCGAGGTCGTGCCGGTCGCGCCGGTGGAGCACCGCGACCTCGTGGCCGCGGGCGAGGAGGCGGGCGACGACTTCCCGCCCCATGAACTGGGTGCCGCCGATGACGAGAGTGCGCATCGGCGGAGTATAGCGGCCGGCGTCTCGACGCCGCGCCGCCCTGCGTCCCACCGAGAGCCGCGGTGTGATGGGATCGGGCCGTGGAGAGGCGCAACGACCTGGGACGCGGCCGGCTGCGGCGCGAGGTGCGGACCTTCGAGGCGATGCTCGCGCTCTTCTGTCGCGAGCGGCACGGCGCCGGGCGGGGAGCGCTCTGCGCGGCGTGCGACGAGCTCGGCGCCTACGCGCGCGAGCGGCTCGCGCGCTGCCCGTACGGCGCCGCGAAGCCGGCCTGCAACCTCTGCCCGATCCACTGCTACCGCCCCGAGATGCGCGAGCGGGTGCGCGAGATGATGCGCCACGCCGGGCCGCGCATGCTCGTCCACCGGCCGGTGCTCGCCCGCTTCCACCTGCTCCTCGATGCCCGCCGGCCGGCGCCGCCGCTCCCGGCGCGGGGCGAGCGCCGCGGCGGAGGAGGGCTCGCCTCGGATTCCTGAGCCGGGGGGCCGGATCTCCCGGCCCGGGTGGCGCCGGGGTGAGAAGATGTCCGCATGCCGCTCCCCGCGCGCAAGACGAAGATCGTCGCCACCATCGGCCCGGCGTCGGACCCGCCGGAGGTCCTCGCCCGCATGCTCGCGGCGGGGATGGACGTCGCCCGCCTGAACTTCTCCCACGGCGCGCTCGAGGAGCACGGGCGGCGGATCGAAGCTCTCCGGGTGGCCGCCCGGGGGGCGGGGCGCGAGCTCGCGATCCTGGCCGACCTGCCGGGTCCGAAAATGCGCCTCGGGGAGCTCGCGGCCGAGCCGGTCGAGGTAGCGACCGGCGCGGCGTTCGTGCTCACGCGCCGGCCGATCGTGGGCGACGCCTCCGGGGCGTCGACGACCTTCCCGCGCCTGCCCGAGGTCGTCCGCCCCGGCGACCGCCTCTTCCTCGACGACGGTCTCGTGGAGCTCGCGGTCGAGGAGGTCACGGGGGACGACGTCCGCTGCCGGGTGGTGATCGGCGGCGAGCTGCGCTCCCGCAAGGGACTGAACCTGCCGGGGATCGACCTCGGCCTCTCCGCCTTCACCGCGCGCGACCGGGAGTGCCTCGCCTTCGCGCTCGCGGCGGGCGTCGACCTCGTGAGCCAGTCGTTCGTCGAGTCGGCCGCCGACCTCGAGGCGGTGCGCGCTGCGGCGCGCGAGCTCGGCCACCCGGCGCCCTTCCTGATCGCCAAGGTCGAGCGGGCGCGGGCCCTGGACCGGATCGACGAGATCGTGGCCGCGGCCGACGGGATCATGGTGGCGCGCGGCGACCTCGGGGTGGAGGTTCCGGTCGAAGGGATCGCGATGCTGCAGAAGCGGCTGATCCGCAAGGCGGTCGAAGCGGGCCGGCCGGTCATCACCGCCACCCAGATGCTCGAGTCGATGACCATCTCCCGGCGGCCGACGCGGGCCGAGGCGACCGACGTCGCCAACGCCATCCTCGACGGCACCGACGCGGTGATGCTCTCCGGCGAGTCGGCGATGGGGCGCTACCCGGCCGAGGCGGTGGCGACGCTGGCCCGCATCGCCGCCGCCACCGAGCCGCAGCGGCCGCGGCCGAGCCTCGGGGAGCGGCTGGGGGTCCTGCCTGCCGGCCGGGAGCACCGGCCGGCGGACCTCTTCGCCCTGGCGGTGGAGACGGTGATCGCCGCCGCGGCCCCGGCGGCGGTGGTCGTTCCCACGCGCACCGGCTCGACCGCCCGGGCGATCAGTCGACTCCGCCTGCCGGTCTGGATCGCCGCCCCGACGCCGAGCCCGGCGGCCTCTCGCCAGCTGCGGCTCTCCTGCGGTGTGGAGCCGATGGTGGTCGACGAGCCGATCGGCGACTGGAGCGACTTCGTCCGCGGCTGGGTGGCGGCCGAAGGGCTCCGGGGCCACTTCGCCCTCCTCGTGCGCGGCCCCTCCCCCCGCCACCCCGACGCCAACCACGCCCTCGAGATCGTCGACCTCGGAAACCGGTGACGAAAACCGGGGACAGTTTACTTATATCCCCAATGGTCACGGCGTACCGATGCTGCGGACCGATATAAGTAAACTGTCCCCGGTCTTGCCGAACCTTCGCCGTGGCCGCGCGTAGAAAGGGACGAGGGCAGGTTTTCGCCCGCTGCGGGCGGTCCCGCTCGAAGACCTCCGATCCGACTCACCCAGGAGCCCCTCCCATGTCCAAGACGAAGCGGT
>JAHDVN010000209.1 GCA_023384635.1 Thermoanaerobaculia bacterium | reverse complement strand
CGATCGAGCGCCTGCAGGAAGGCGTGCTCATGAAGGGCACGGTGAAGAACATCACCGACTACGGCGCCTTCGTCGACCTGGGCGGCATCGACGGCCTCCTGCACATCACCGACATCTCCTGGGGGCGGGTCAACCACCCCTCCGAGCACTTCAACATCGGCGACGAGGTCGAGGTCGTGGTGCTCAAGTTCGACCGCGACACCGAGCGCGTCTCGCTCGGCTACAAGCAGCGCGGCGAGGACCCCTGGGTGCTGGTCGACAAGCGCTACCCGGTCGGCTCCCGCGTGCACGGCCGGGTGGTGAGCCTGGTCGACTACGGCGCCTTCGTGGAGCTGGAGGAGGGCGTCGAGGGCCTCATCCACGTCTCCGAGATGTCGTGGACCAAGAAGGTCGTCAACCCCACCAAGATCCTCAAGGCCGGCGACGAGATCGACGCCATCGTCACCGAGGTCGACGTCAACCAGCGGCGCATCAGCCTCTCGCTGCGCCAGACCGAGCGCAACCCGTGGGAGGAGCTCGCGATCACCCATCCCCCGGGCAGCATCGTCGACGGCAAGGTCCGCAACCTCACCGAGTTCGGCGCCTTCGTCGAGATCACCGAGGAGATCGACGGCCTCGTCCACGTCTCCGACATGAGCTGGACGAAGCGGGTCAAGCACCCGAGCGAGGTGCTGCGAAAGGGCGACGCGGTGCGCGCCCGCATTCTCGGGATCGACGTCGACAACCAGCGCGTCTCGCTCTCCATCAAGGAGTTCATGCCCAACGAGTGGCAGGACTTCGTGGACGGCCACCAGGTCGGCGACGTGCTCACCGGCCGGGTCGTGAACGTCACCGACTTCGGGCTCTTCATCGACATCTACGCCGGCCTCGAGGGCCTCGCTCACGTCAGCGAGATCGACGTCCCGGGCGGCAAGCTCGACGACCACTTCGCGATCGGCGACTGGGTCCGGGCCCGCATCCTGCGCATCGAGCAGGACGACAAGAAGGTCGGCCTGACGCTGCGCGGGGTGCCGCGGCCGTGTTGCCGGAGGACGTCGAGGAGCCGTCGGATGTGTAGGGTGGTCGGGCGGGCCGCGCCGCGGCCCGCCCCGCACCCGACCGGACCCGGGGAGAGGCGCCGTGGCCGACACCGAGGGGATGACCAAGGCCGATCTGGTCGAGGAGGTGGCTCGCGCCGCCCAGCTCAGCAAGAAGCAGGCCGAGCAGGTGGTCCACACCTTCTTCGACACCATCGTCGAGTCGCTGCGGACCGGCACCAAGGTCGAGCTGCGCGGCTTCGGGAGCTTCCGTATCCGCCAGCGCGGTGCGCGGCTGGGCCGCAACCCGAAGACCGGAGAGCGGGTAGCGGTGCCGCCCAAGCGGATCCCGTACTTCAAGCCAGGCAAGGAGCTGCGCGCCATCCTCAACGAGCCCGAGGGCTGACCCCGCGGGAGCTCCGATGCAGAGCCTCTTCACCCCCTGGCGCTACTCCTACATCACCGGCGCCGCTGCGCCGCAGTCCGCCTGCTTCCTCTGCGAGGCGGCCGCGTGCGGCGAGGAGGAGGAGGCCGGGCGGCTCGTGGTGGCGCGCACCGCGCACCACCTGCTGATCCTCAACCGGCACCCCTACTCGAACGGCCACCTCCTCGTGGCGCCGCGGCGCCACTGGGCCACGCCGGCGGAGAGCGACGAAGACACGCGCCGCGAGTTCTGGCCCCTGGTGCTGCGCGCGCTGGCCGCGCTCGAGCGGCTCTACGGACCACACGGGATGAACCTCGGCATGAACCTGGGCACCTGCGCCGGCGCCGGGCTGCCGGGTCACTTCCACTTCCATCTCGTGCCGCGCTGGAACGGAGACACGAACTTCATGTCGGTGCTCGCCGAGACCCGCCTGGTACCCGAGGATCCCGCGACCTCCTGGCGGCGTCTCCGCGAAGCGCTCGCCGCGCCGGAGCTGGAGGCCGGACGATGACCGCCGTGCCGCCGCTGCGGCTGCTGCCGATCCTGCTGAGCGCCTGGCTGATCCCCGGCTCCGGGCACTTCCTGCTCGGGCGGCGGGCCCGCGGGCTGGTCTTCCTCGCCCTCGTCCTCTTCTCGGCCGGCGTCGGCGCCCTCCTGCACGGAAACCTCTTCGGCCCCCAGGCCGGGCGGCCGCTGAGCGTGCTCGCGACCCTCGCGGTGCTCGCCTCCGGGCTGCCCTATCTCGTGCTCCGGGCCGGCCTCGGCTACCAGGGGGACGCCGAGGCTCCGGGCTACGAGTACGGCACGGTCTTCCTGCTCACGGCCGGGCTCATGAACCTGCTGCTGCTGCTCGACGTCTGGGACCTCGGGCGGGGTCAGAAGGAGTGAGGCGATGGTCAGTCACCTCCTCCTGATGACGCTCTACGCGCTCGAGGTCGGAATCTTCTTCGCCCTGCTCTGGCGGCGAGCTCCCAGGGAGCGCGCCGTGCTCTTCGGGCAGATCTTCCTCGGCCTCGTGGGCGGAGCCCTCCTCCTCGGCTGGCTCATGTATCCGTTCCCGGCCGGCCCGCCCGTCCCCTTCCCGTGACCGGCCGAGCGCTGTTGCTCGTCGCCGGCGAGGCCTCCGGCGACCTACACGCGGCGCGACTCCTCGGCGAACTGAGGCCCCTCGTGCCGGAGTTCGAGGCCTTCGGCCTGGGGGGTGAGGAGCTGGCCGCCGCCGGGCAGCGGCGGCTCGCGGAGAGCCGGGAGATCGCCGTGGTGGGGATCTCGGAGGCGATCCGCGTCCTCTCGCGGGCGCGCGAGATCTTCCGCGAGATCCTGCGCGAGGTCGACCGCGTCCGGCCCGCCGCGGCGGTCCTCGTCGACTTTCCGGAGTTCAACCTCCGCCTCGCCGCCGCGCTGAAGAAGCGCGGTGTGCCGGTGATCTACTACATCAGCCCGCAGGTCTGGGCCTGGCGGAAGGGGCGGGTCCGGAAGATCCGGCGCACCGTCGACGAGCTGCTCGTGCTGTTCGACTTCGAGGCGGCCTTCTACCGCGAGCGCGGCGTGGAGGCGACCCACGTCGGGCATCCGCTGATCGACGAGATCCCCGACCCGGGACCGCCCGCCGCCGAGCGCCCGGTGGGGGAAGGGGCACGGCGGCTCGCCCTCCTGCCCGGCTCCCGCCGCAGCGAGATCGACCACCTCCTGCCCGCCATGCTCGGCGCGGTGGGCATCCTCCGCCGCGAGCGGCCCGTGGAGGCGCGGCTCCTGCAGGCGCCCTCCGTCGACGCCGCGCTCCTGACCTCGCACATGGAACGGTCCGGGGTACGGATTCCCGTGGTGTCCGAGCGGCGCTTCGCCGAGATCGCGGGGAGCGATCTCGCTCTCTGCGCCTCGGGGACGGCGACCCTCGAGGTCGGGCTGCTGCGCACGCCGATGGTCGTCGTCTACCGGCTCACCCGCTGGTCGATGCTGCTCGCGAGGCTGCTCGTCGACCTGCCGCACTTCAGCTTGGTGAACCTCGTCCTGCGGCGCGGAGTGGTGCCCGAGCTCCTCCAGGAGGAGGTGACACCCGAGTCGCTCGCCGCCGCGACCCGCTCGCTGCTGGACGACCCCGCGCGACGCCACCGCATGCGCGCCGAGCTGGCCGGGCTCCGGCCGCGCCTCGGCGAGCCCGGGGCGGCGCGCCGCGCCGCCGAGCGGGTGGCCGCTCTCCTGCGCCGCCGGCCGGACTGGAGCTGAGGCGAATGGCGGCGTTCCTCTTCCGCTACTTCCGCCGGCACCTCGCCTGGGCGGGGATCGCGGCCATCGCGACTCTGCTCTTCGCCGCCGCCTCGGTGGCGCTCGTCCACCTCGTGGAGCCGCTCTTCGGCGAGGTGCTCATGGCCTCGGAGGAGCAGCTCCCCGAGGAGGCGAGGCTGTTGCGATCGGCATCCGCGAAGGACGTCGGCGAGCCCGGGAAACCGAGTGCCGAGGCGCGGCGCTGGCTCAAGGGCCTCTTCGACCGCGGTCTCGCCGGGCTCCGGGAGGCGCTCGGTATCGACGAGGGCGAGGCGGTCTACTTCGTGCCGGCGCTCTTCCTGGTCTTGTTCCTGGTGCGGGCCTTCGCCGACTTCGCCAACGGCTACGCCTTCCAGGAGCTCGGACTGCGCGCCACGAACGCGCTGCGCAACGATCTCTTCCGCCGCGTCCTCTCGCAGTCGAGCGCCTTCCACGCACGCCATCCGAGCGGCGAGGTGATCAGCCGCATCGTGAGCGACATCACCGTGCTCCAGACGGCGATCAGCAACCGCATGGTCGATCTCTTCCAGCAGTCGATCACGCTGCTGGCGCTGCTCGCGATGCTCTTCTCGGCCGACCCGGCGCTGGCCGCCATCTGCCTGATCGGGGCCCCGGCGGTGGTCTTTCCGATCGTGCGGTTCGGGCGCGGCCTGCGGCGCACGACCCACCGCTCGCAGGAGCGGATGGCCGATCTGGCCAATCTGGTCTCCGAGTCGGTGCGTGGCCACCGCGTGGTGAAGGCCTTCGGAATGGAGGAGTTCGAGAACCTGCGCTTCGCCCGCGCCACCCGCAGCCATCTCAAGGTCACTCTGCGCGGGCAGCTGCTCGCCAACCTCTCCAGCCCGGTCGTCGAGTCGGTGGCGGTCTTCGGCGCGGCGGCGCTGATCGTCTGGGCCGGTCAGGCGATCCGCAGCGGCGCCATGTCGCCGGGAGAGTTCTTCGCCTTCCTCGTCAACCTCCTGATGCTCTACGACCCGGTCCGCAAGCTGAACCGGGTCAACCTCGTGCTGCAGCAGTCCCTCGCTGCCGCCCAGCGCGCGCAGTCGCTGTTCGAGGTGCCGGTGGACGTCGTCGACCGCCCCGGCGCGCGCCCCTGGTCCGGGAGCTTCGAGACCGTCGGGTTCGAGGAGGTGCGGTTCGCCTACCGGGAGGGAGAGGAGGTCCTCCACGGGGTCTCGCTCACGATTCGCCGCGGCGAGACCGTCGCCCTCGTGGGCTCGTCCGGGGCCGGCAAGTCGACGCTCGTGAGCCTCCTGCCTCGCTTCTACGACGTGACCGGGGGCCGGGTCGCGATCGACGGCACGGACATCCGGGACCTCACCCTGGAGAGCCTGCGGCGGATGATCGGTCTCGTGACCCAGGAGACCTTCCTCTTCGACGACACGGTCCGCAACAACATCGCCTACGGCCGTTCCGACATCGGGCTCGAGGAGGTGCGCGCGGCGGCGCGGGCGGCGTTCGCGGACGACTTCGTCACGGCGCTGCCCGAGGGGTACGACACCCTCCTCGGGGAGGGAGGCCTGCGCCTCTCCGGCGGACAGCGGCAGCGGCTCGCGATCGCCCGTGCCCTGCTCAAGGACGCTCCGATCCTCATCCTCGACGAGGCCACCTCGCAGCTCGACGTCGAGTCCGAGGCACTGGTCCGGAAAGCGCTCGCGAACCTGGTCGAAGGGCGCACGACGCTGGTCGTCGCCCACCGTCTCTCGACCGTGCAGCGGGCCGACCGCATCGTGGTGATGGACCGCGGCCGCATTGCGGAGGTCGGCACCCACGCCGAGCTGCTGGCGCGGGGAGGGCTCTACCGGCGTCTCCACGAGCTGCAGTTTCGCGCATGAGCGACGCGGCGGGGGAGAGCGAGGCCGGCGGCGCCCGCAGCGGGCGCTCGGCGGCGGCCGTCGCCTGGGCGGCGTCGCTCGTGATCCGGAGCATCCGGCGGACCGCGCGGCTCCGATTCCACGGCGACCGCGAGCTGCGCCGCCGGGAGCGCGAGGACGAGCGCCTGATCCTCGCCTTCTGGCACCGCCACCTCCTGCTCATGCCCTACGTCTACCGGGGGCGGCGCATCGCCGTGCTCGTCAGCCGCAGCCGCGACGGTGAGCTGATCGCCCGGACGGTCGCCCATTTCGGGATCGACGTCGCCCGCGGATCGACGAGCCGGGGCGGCGCCGCCGGCCTGCGCGATCTCCTGCGCAAGGCCCGGGCGGGGTACGATCTCGCCTTTACCCCCGACGGCCCGCGCGGCCCGGTCGGAATCGTGCAGCCGGGCGTGATCGCGGCGGCCGCCGCCACCGGCTGGCCGGTGATCCCCGTGGCGCTCGCCGCCTCGCGCTGCCGCCGCCTCGCCTCCTGGGACCGCTTCCTGGTCCCGCTGCCCGGGGCGCGCGTGCACTTCGTGTGCGGCCCGGAGCTGCGGGTGGAGCGGGGGGAGGCGCCGGAGGTGGCCGCCGAAGAGCTCGCCCGGCGGCTCGATCGCGCCGAGAGCGAGGCGGAGCGCCTGGCGGCGGCGCGATACGCCGAGGAGGTCTGAGATGCGGAGCATGACGGGAGCCGGGGTGGCCCGCCTCGACGCGGGCAGGTGGCGCTGCGACGTGCGCGC
>JAHDVN010000208.1 GCA_023384635.1 Thermoanaerobaculia bacterium | reverse complement strand
GAACAGCACCGCGGTGGCGAAGAGGGTGACGACCAGCGACATGGTCGAATAGACCGGGTTCGGGTGCGAGACGACGGCGATCGCCGAAACCACCGCGAGCAGCGCGAAGACGAGGAAGACGGCGACTTCCATCAGAGGACGCCTCCGACCGTCAGGGCGGCGACCGCCACGAGGTTGACGAGCGCGAGCGGCAGGAGGACCTTCCAGCCGAGCCGCATGAGCTGGTCGTAGCGGAAGCGCGGGAAGGTCCAGCGCACCCAGACGAAGAAGAGGAGGAACAGGCCGACCTTCCCGATCAGCACCCCGAAGCCGAGGAGAGGCGCGAGCCAGCTCGAGAGCGCGAGCCCGAAGAGGGCCGGGTCGCCCGCCCAGCCGGCGATGGCGGCGGCCACCGCCGGGAGCTCGACGCCCGGCAGCGTCCAGCCGCCGAAGTAGAGGGTGACGCCGAGGGCCGACAGCGTCGTCATCGCCATGTACTCGCCCATGAAGAAGAGGGCGAAACGCATGGCGCTGTCCTCGGTGTGGTAGCCGGCGACCAGCTCGGACTCCGCCTCGGGCAGGTCGAAGGGGAGCCGGTTCGTCTCGGCGAACGCCGCCACCAGGAAGACCAGGAAACCGAGCGCCTGCGGGAAGACGTTCCAGCCCGGGAGGAGGCCGAGCCACTGCTTGCCGACCTGGTAGTCCACCACGTCGGCGAGGTTCAGCGACGACGCCGGCACCAGCACGGCCACGACCGAGAGGGTGAGGGCCAGCTCGTAGCTGATCATCTGGGCCGAGGCGCGCAGCGAGCCGAGCAGCGAGTACTTGTTGTTCGAGCTGTAGCCGGCCATCACCAGCGCGTAGACGCCGAGGCTGGCGAGCGCGAGGAAGAGCATCACGCCGGTGTCGGTGTCGATCACCAGCATCCGGAGCCGCTCGCCGGCAACCTCGATCTCGGGTCCGAAGGGGATGACCACGAAGGTCGTCAGGGCCGGCAGGAGCGCCAGCAGCGGCGCCAGCAGGTAAAGCGGCCGGTCCACCCCGGCGGGGGTGAGGGACTCCTTGAAGATGAACTTGGCGGCATCGGCGATCGCCTGGAAGAGCCCGAGCGGACCGAGCCGGTTGGGTCCGCGGCGGTCCTGCATCAGGGCGCTCATGCGCCGCTCGATCCAGACCATGATCACCACGGCGGTCAGCACGGCCGCCGCCCAGAGCGCGATCATCAGCAGGGGCGCGAGAAGCTCCGCCAACGCCTATCCCCCCAATCCAGCCGCGACCGGCGAATCTGCCGGGTCCGCGGCCATCACTTCAGCCCTGCGCCGCCGCGGTCGGCTCGGGCGCCGACGCGAGCGACGATCCGGTGGCCGGGATGCGCGCCCAGGCATGGCCCGAGAACGCGGGCCGGCGCCTCGCCATCTCCGCGAAGACCTCGCCGACGCTCCAGCCGGCGACCTCGGGGCGGAAACGCGCCAGCAGCTCGACCAGCACCGAGAGAGCGTCGCGCACCTGGGTCGGCGGCGGGAAGGCGGCGCCGAAGCGCTGCAATCGTCCCGCGACGTTCACGAAGGTCCCGTCGCGCTCGGCATGGGTGGCGACCGGCAGGGCGAGGTCGGCCGCACGCGCGAGCGGCGTGTCCGCCCACCCCATGACGACGAGGAACTGCGCGGCGCGCAGGCGTTCGACGACCTTCGCGTCGTGCGCCGCCCGCCCGAAGTCGGAATCGGCGACGAAGAGCACGCTGCAGCGCCCGGCGCCGGCGCCGACGAGCAGCTCGCTCGCGTCGATCCCGCCGGGCCCGGGCACCAGGCCGGCGAGCTCGGCCCCGCGCCGGTTGGGCGCGGCATCGCGTCCCTCGAGCCAGCCGGCCGGGTTCGGGATCCGCCGCGGCGGGCCGCTGTCGACCCAGACGGCGCGGTGGGGCGAGCCCACGGCCTCGGCGAGGGTCGAGAGCAGGTAGGCCTCCTCGGTGGAGAGGAAGCCGGAGCCGAGGAAGGCGAACGTACCGTCGCTGGAGCGCGCGCGGAGCCGCTGGGTGACGGCGTCGATCGCCTCCCTCCACCCGACCGGGCGCGTCTCGTCCCCCCTGCGGGCGCGCGGCGCGGCGAGCCGCGGCAGCTCGGTGTAGCGCTCGGGGGTGGTGCGGCCGTGGTCGCACATCCAGTGGTCGTTCACCTCGGGATTCACGCGCGGCTTGTAGCGGCGCACGCGGCCCCGGCGGTGCTCGATCGTCACGTTGCAGCCGACGTCGCAGCCGGTGCAGAGCGACGGCCGCTTGTCGAGGTACCAGACGCGCTCGGCGAAGCGGAAGCGGGTCGAGGTCAGGGCGCCCACCGGGCAGAGGTCGACCACGCAGGTCGAGAGCGGGTTGTCCAGCGGCTTGCCGGGGAAGACGCCGATCTCCTTGTGGGCGCCGCGCTGGAAGAACCCGAGCTCGCCGGTGCCGCTGACCTCCTCGGTGAAGCGAACGCAGCGGGTGCAGTGGATGCACCGGTTCATGTTGAGGAGGACGTGGGGACCGAGCGGGATCCTCTCCTTCTCGGGGTAGGTCCGCTTCTCCTCGTACCGGAAGCGGGAGAAGGCCTGGCCGTGCTTGAAGCTGTAGTCCTGCAGCTCGCACTCGCCGGCCTGGTCGCAGATCGGGCAGTCGAGGGGGTGGTTGATGAGCAGGAACTCCATCACCGCCCGCTGCGCCTCGACCACCGCCGCGGTCCGCGTGCGGACCACCATCCCGTCCTTGACCACCTGCGTGGAGCAGGCGGCCTGGAGCTTGGGCATGCCCTCGATCTCGACCATGCACATCCGGCACTGGCCGACCACGGAGAGGCGCGGGTGGTAGCAGTAGTGGGGGATCTGGACGCCGACGCGCTGTCCGGCGTCGATCAGGTTGGTACCTGCCGGGACCTCGACGATGCGGTCGTCGATCGTGACGGTGGGCATCAGGCTACGGCTCCGAGCTCGAAGATACGCCGGCGGGGGAGGGGGTAGCGGCCGTGGCGCAGGTTGTCGCGGATCTCCTCGCCGAACTTGGCGATCATCGACTTGACCGGGCCCTGGGAGGCGTCGCCGAGCGCGCAGAGCGAGATGCCGCCGACGTTGGGAACGACGCTGGCGAGCAGGTCGAGATCCGCCTCCGTGCCCTTGCCGCTCTCGATGCGGGCGAGGATCTTGGCCATCCAGTTCGTGCCCTCGCGGCAGGGAGTGCACTGGCCGCACGACTCGTGGGCGAAGAAGCGCGCGAGCCGCAGCGTGGCCCGGACCACGCAGGTGGTCTCGTCCATGACGATCACCGCCGCCGAACCGAGCATGCTCCCCGCCCTGGCCAGACGGTCGAAGTCGAGGGGGATCTCCCGGTCCTCGGGACCGAGCATCGGCGCCGAGGCGCCGCCGGGAATGACCGCCTTCAGGGCGCGCCCCTGGTACATCCCGCCACAGCCGTCGAGGAGCTCCTGGAAGGTGATGCCGATCGGGTGCTCGTAGGTACCGGGGCGCTCGACGTGGCCGGAGACGGCGTAGAGCTTGGGGCCGGTGTTGCGCTCGTCGGGCCCGATGCCCTTGAACCAGTCGGCGCCGCGCTGCACGATGTGCGGCACGCAGCAGAGCGTCTCGACGTTGTTGATGACGGTCGGGCAGCCGAAGGCGCCGACCACGGCCGGAAAGGGGGGCTTGACCCGCGGCTGGCCGAGGCGCCCCTCGAGGGACTCGAGCAGGCCCGTCTCCTCGCCGCAGATGTACGCCCCGGCGCCGCGGTGCACGTGGATGTCGTGCCGGAAGCCGGTCCCCAGAACGCTGTCGCCGAGGATGCCGGAGGCGTAGGCGTCCCGCACCGCCTCCTCGAGCACGCTCGCGGCCTTCGTGTACTCGCCACGGATGTAGATGTAGGTGGTGTTCGCCCCCACCGCCCAGCCGGCGATCACGCAGCCCTCGAGCAACTGGTGGGGGTCGAACTCCATCAGCAGCCGATCCTTGAAGGTCCCGGGCTCGGACTCGTCCGCGTTGCAGACGATGTACTTCGGCTGCGGGCTCTGGCGCGGCACGAAGCTCCACTTCATCCCGCACGGGAAGCCCGCGCCGCCTCGGCCCCGGAGGCCCGAGCGCTTGACCTCCTCGATGACCTCCTCGGGGGCCATGCGCAGCGCCTTGGACAGTGCGTCGTAGCCGCCGGTGTCGCGGTAGCCGCGCGTGCGGAGGACCGCCGGATTGCCGACGTTGCGCGTGAGCACCTTCTCGAACGCCATGTTCAGCCCAGCCCGCGGACGATCTGACGCACCCGGTCGGGGGTCAGGTTCTCGTGGTACTCGTCGTCGACCATCATCATCGGCGCGGTGTCGCACGAGCCGAGGCACTCGAACTGCACGTAGGAGCAGCGGCCGTCGGGCGTCACCTCCCCCTCGCCGGTGCCGAGCTCCTCGGCCAGCACTTCGAGGAGCTCGTCGGCTCCCCGCAGCTGGCAGGAGAGGTTGGTGCAGAGCCGGATCCGGTGCCGCCCCACGGGCCGGTCGTGGAACATGTCGTAGAAGCTCACGACCGCCGCCACCTTGGCCGGGGCGAGGTCGAGATGCGCGGCCACGGCCGCGATCATCTCGGGGGGGAGCCATCCCCCCGAGGCCCGCTGCGCGAGGTGGAGGGCCGGCAGGACGAGCGCCTCCGCCGTCGGATAGCGGGGGCGCAGGGCGTCGATCTCGGCCCGCACGTCCTCGGGAAGGGCCGGAGTCGGGGTGGCGGTATTCCTGGTCATGGCGTGGAGGTGCCCGAACCGGCGGCGGGAGGTCGGACCTCGAGGCCCCCCTTGCGCCAGACGTAGGCGAAGCCGGCGAGGAGGAAGGCGAGAAAGACCCCGATCGCCCAGAACAGAGGCCAGCCTCCGTCCCGGGCGACGAGGGCCCAGGGGTAGAGGAAGGCGGCCTCGACGTCGAAGACGACGAAATCGAGGGCCACGAGGAAGAAGATCACCGAGAGCCGCTTGCGCGACCGGTCGAGGAGGGGCAGACCCGACTCGTAGGTCGAGCGCTTGGCCTCGCCCCCGGTCTGCCGGCCGGCGAACCAGGAGAGGGCGAGCAGAACGGTGCCCAGGCCGAAGGCGAGGGCGATGCAGACCAGGACAGGAAGGTACTGCCGCGGCACGGCGGAAGGATGTCATACCCCCCGCGCGGGAAACAAGCCTCGCCGGCCGCTTCGGCGCCGTGTTATAAAGCGATTCCTTCCATGGGCTCCGGGGCGTCGCAGGTCGTGGCCGTGCTGCCCGCGTTCGACTGCGAGAGAACGGTCGGGGCGGTCGTGAGGCCGCTCTGCGCTCTCGTCGGGCGCGTGATCGTGGTGAGCGACGGCAGCCGCGACGCCACCGCAGAGGTGGCGCGAGCCGCGGGGGCGGAAGTGGAACGGCTCCCCGAGAACCGGGGCAAGGGCTTCGCGCTGCGCCGCGGGCTGGAGCTGGCTCTCGCCGGCGGGCCGGCCGCGGTGGCCCTCCTCGACGCCGACGGCCAGCACGATCCCGCCGATCTGCCGGGCTTGATCCGCGCCTGGCGCGACGAGCGCTTCGACCTGGTGATCGGCACCCGCCTCCAGGACCGCGAGACGAGTCCTCCGGCGCGCTTCTGGACCAACTACATCGGCTCGCGCGTCCTGTCGTGGATGACGGGCCGCGAGCTGCTCGACAGCCAGTCCGGATACCGCCTCCTCTCGGCCCCGCTGGCGGCCCGGCTTCCGCTCCGCGCGGACGGCTACGCGATCGAGTCCGAGATGCTCATCAAGGCCGCGGCGCGGGGGGCGCGGATCGGCCACGTCCCGATCCGGACCATCTACAACGACGGCGGCAGCCACTTCCAGCCGCTCCTCGACACCTTCCGGATCTCCTGTGCCAGCGTCTACTTCAAGGTCTTCGACGAGGCCTGAGGCCGGGCGGAAGCTGGCGGCGCCCGCGGGTGGCTTCGGCTGGGCGCTCTCGGTCGACCTGGAGGAGTGGTACCACACCTGCTGGGTCGAGGAGTGGATCGACCCGGTGCGGAGACCGCGGCTGCCCGAGGAGCTCGACGCCCTCCTCCCGGAGACGCTCTCCTATCTCGAGCAGTGTGGCGTCCGGGCCACGTTCTTCGTGCTGGGAGAGGTGGCCCGGCGGATCCCCGCGCGGATCCGGGAGATCGTGCGTGCCGGACACGAGGTCGGGAGCCACGGAGAGCTGCACTTCCGGGCCGAGCGGTCGACCCCGGAGGCGTTCGCGGTCGCGGTGGCACGCGCGCGGTGGGAGCTCGAGGATCTCACCGGCGCCCCGGTCCGGGGCTTCCGGGCCCCCGAGTGGTCGCTCCGGCATCCGGGCAATCCGCGGCTCGCGGCGCTGGCCGAGTGCGGCTT
>JAHDVN010000207.1 GCA_023384635.1 Thermoanaerobaculia bacterium | reverse complement strand
GAGGTAGAAGCGGCTGGCACCGCTCGCCGCGCCGGAGCCGAGGGCGATGCTCCCGGGACCAGCCGCCCCGGCGGGCTGGAAGACGACCGCGGGCTGCGGCGGCTGCGTGGGCGTGCCGCCTCCGCCGCCGCCACCGCCCCCACAGGCCGGCACGAGGACGAGGAGAAGCGCTGCGAGAAGCCGCGCGAAGCGGCGGCCTGAATGGCTCATCGAATGACTCCTACTGGCCAAGCTGTGGGGCCTCGGCGCGGGGGGCCGCCATCGCCGGAAGGCCGCGCGGCGTCCCGAAGAGCCGCCGGAGCCGCCGGTGCGCGAGCTCCCGCCGCAGCCCGCGCAGCCGGTCGACGAAGAGGACCCCGTCGAGGTGGTCGAGCTCGTGGCAGAGAGCCCGCGCGAGCAGCCCGCTCCCCGCGAGCTCGAACGGCAGCCCGTCGAGGTCGCGTGCCGCGAAGCGGACCTCGGCGGGACGCGCCACGCGCTCCGTAATCCCCGGGATCGACAGACAGCCCTCGGCGTCGACCTGGCAGCCCGACTCGGCGACGAGCACCGGGTTGACCAGGACATGGAGGGCGGACGGGTCCTCGCCCACCGAGAGGTCGACCACGAAGAGGCGCAGGTCGGAGCCCACCTGGGGTGCCGCGAGGCCGAGACCCGGCGCCGCGTGGACGGTCTCGACCATCTCCGACGCGAGGCGCCGCAGGCCCGCGTCGAACTGCTCGACCGGACGGCAGCGCTGCCGCAGGATCGGATCCGGATAGAGGACGATCGGCCGGACGCCCATCACGTCTCCTCGCTCGGGCGGAGAAGGCGCCGCACCATGAGCGCCAACTCCTGGTCGTTGCGCTGGCTGCGCAGGGCGTCGAGCAGGGCGCGCGGGTCCGGGTTGCCGTGCAGCGCCTTCTCCAGGCCCGGCCGCGTGAGCACGAGGGCCGTCACCGGCTCGCGCGCCACCAGCGTGGCCGGCCAGGGCCGCTGCTCGAGCAGCGGCCACTCTCCGAGCAGATCGCCGGTGGTGAAGGTGCGCAAGCTGCCCTTGCCGGCCTCGCTCCCCTCCATCACCGCTTCCACGAGCCCGGAGACGAGCAGCAGGAGCAACCGGTCGGTGCCGCCCCGCACCGCGATCGTCCGGCCGGTCTCGAACGAGCGCAGATCGAGGCCGGAAGCGAAGCGTTTGAGCTGCTCCGGTGGCAGGCGCTGAACGATGGCGGTCGGTGCGAGCCGCTTCCAGACCAGCTGGAGCTCGACCGGGGAGAGCCGTTCCAGGGCGCTGCCGGTCGCCGCCCCCACCAACCCGTCGATGAAGAAGCTGCGGCTGTGCTCGAGCTGCTTCTGCACCTGGAGGCGGGCGATCCGCTTCGGCAGGCCCTCCTCGAGCGGCGCCAGCTTCGCCGCTCTCGACAGGGCCGCGATCGCCTTGTCGTAGAAGCCGTCCTCCGCGTAGCAGTCGGCGACGTACGAGTACTCGTCGACCGCCTTGAGCGCGCGCCCGGTGGCGACGTGGACCTCCGCGAGCCGTAGATGGGAGTAGAGATCGCGGAGGTTCTTCTTCACCTTCTCCTGGAGGCGCTGCTCGGCCTCCTCGTATCTCTCGAGGACGATCAGGTCCTCGATCGAGTACTCCTCCTCGCGAGGATCCCCTCCGCCGCCCCGGAAAATCTTCTTGAAGACCATGTGCGGCTCCGTTCCCGCGCCCGAAGCTACCGCGCAACCGCTTCTGCGTCAAGAACTTGCGACTGCCGCAGTCGACCTCCGGGAGCCTTCCGCCACGGTGCGACCCGCATGGCACCGCCCTTGCTTGTCTGGTCTGTCGAAGGAACCGAACCGGAGGACCCAGACCATGCGCCAGAACCCCCGCCTGCTGCCCCTGCTCCTGATCGCGCTGCTCGCGCTGCCGGCGGTGGCCGGGGCCGAAGACGACCAGAACTACGGCTTCCTGCGGGTCGTCGAGGGCGCGGTCACGGTGCTCTCGGCGGACGGCTCCTCCGAGCCGGCCGAGCCGAATCTTCCGCTCCTCACCGGCGACCTGCTCTCCCTCGCCGAGGAGGCGCACGTCGAGGCGATCCTCGCCGACCGCACGCGCCTGCGGCTCGGCCCCGGAAGCGAGCTGCAGCTGGCGGCCGTCGCCTTCTCCGCCGACGGCGACGCCCGGCAGACCCGGCTCGACCTGCGCTACGGCACGCTGCAGCTGGTGGTCACCGACGAGGTACTCGGCGACGAGCTGCCGCGCATCGACGTCGACAACGCGAGCTTCTACGTCCAGAGCCCGGGAGAGTACCGGGTGCGCAGCGACGGCAGAGGGGCGAGCGAGATCGTCGTCCGCAGGGGCGCGGCCGAGGTCGTGACCGAGCGCGGCTCGACCGTCGTCCAGGACGACGAGGCGGCCACCGTCGACGGCACGCGGTGGGCCTCCACGCGCGTCGGGCCCGCCCCTGCCGAGGACGAGCTCGAGCGCTGGGCCCGGGCGGCCGAGCCTTCCGGAGGCGGCCAGGTCCGCTACGTCGACTCCTCGATCGCCTACGCCGCCGCCGACCTCGACAGCCACGGATCCTGGGTGTCGGTCGACTCCACCTGGGCCTGGCGTCCGCGGGTCGACGTCGATTGGCGCCCCTACTGGAATGGCCGGTGGGACTACACCCCGAGCGGCCTCACCTGGGTCTCCTACGATCCCTGGGGCTGGGTTCCGCACCACTACGGAACCTGGTCGCTGTCGACTTCGTACGGATGGGTTTGGTACCCCGGCTATACCTACTCTCCCGCCTGGGTCTACTGGTACTGGGGAGACCGCTGGGCGGGCTGGTGCCCAGTCGGCTACTACACCCGGCACTATCGGGGGAACTCCTGGCGCCACGGTTTCCACTGGGGTCACTACGGCTGGGCCGGCGGGCACCTCGGCGCCTGGAAGCACTGGAACTTCTCGCCGACCCACCGGATGTTCGACCGCTACGATCGTCACGATCGCCACGACCGACGCCGTCCCCATCGGCGCGGGCACGAGCTGGAGCGCGAGCTCGGCCAGCCGACGCTGCCCCGCGGCCTGGTGACGACCGACACCCGTGGGCTGGA
This sequence comes from Thermoanaerobaculia bacterium, assembly GCA_023384635.1. Lineage (GTDB taxonomy): Bacteria > Acidobacteriota > Thermoanaerobaculia > Multivoradales > JAGPDF01 > JAAYLR01. The sequence goes on along the minus strand of JAHDVN010000207.1, from coordinate 3,291 downwards.
CCCGGAGCGGCTGCGCCAGGGACGCCTCGCCCGCGATCTTTTCGGGGAGCGGCAGCCAGGGTTCCGGCAGACCGCATCCGAGCTGCCGGACGTGACCGATTTCGTCGCCCGCCGCGGCGAGCTGCCGCCCGAGGTGCGCGATCGCGCCCGTACCCGCCCGACCGAGCAGCCGATCGTGCGCGGCACGCCGTTCGATCCGAACGCCGCGCCCCGTCGCGCCGCGCGGCAGGAACCCGGCTGGCGCACCCCGGAGCGCGGAGCCCGGCTCGCCGAGCGGCCCGTCCAGCTGCCGTCCGGCCGCCTCGACCCCGTCGGCCCGCCCACCGCGCACGATGGCGGCGACCGGCGCGGCACGGTCACGCACCTTCCGGGCGAGCCCGGCCCGGGCACCGGGGTCCGCGAGCGGCCGGTGCGCACTCCCCCCGGCTCCGGCGGCGCGCGCACCGCACCCGTCGAGGGGCGCCCCGGCCTCCCCGGTTCGGTTCGTAGCGAGCGCCCCGACCGGGAGGCGCCGCAGCCGGCGCTCCGCGAGCGCCCCGCGGCGCCGGCGACCCCCGACCGGCCTCAGCGGTCCGGCGGCAGCCGGGTCCGGCCCGTCGAAGGGGACGGGAGCGGCGGCGTGCGGCCCGATCCGCCGGCGGGACGCACCCCGGCGACGCCCGGTGACGGACAGCAGAACTGGCGCTTCCGCGAGGACGGCGAGCGCACGCCGCGCTCCGGGCGGACCGTCGGCACCGGCGCCACCGGCGGCGCGCCGCCCGCGCCCGGCCCGGCCGTGGGTTCGAGCCCGGACGGACGCCGTCCGGTCTACGGCGCCCCGGCTCCGCGGGCGACCGCGGGGGAGACGTGGCGGTCCACGGATCGGCCCGCTGCCCGCCCTGCCGTCCCTTCCTACCGCAGCCCGGAGGCCCGCCGCGCCCCGGCAACCGACCCCAGCGTCTCGGGGGAGCGGCCCCCGGTCCGTCGAATCCTCGACGGCGTGCGGCAGGCCCCGGGCCGGCCCTCGAGCCTGACCCCGGGACCTCGGACCCCATCGGCGCCTCGCTCGGCCGTTCGTCCCTCTCCCACCGCCCCCCGGAGCGACGTGCGCCCCGCACCCGCGCCCGCGCGCCCTGCGGTGCGCCCCGCTCCGTCGGCTCCGAGCCGGCCGCCACAATCGACCCGAGGCGGCTCCGGCGAGTCGAGCGGGTCGCGAGGGGGACAGGACCGCCCGGCGCCGCCGCCTCGCCCCCGGGGCGGGCGCAGCTGAGCGGAGGGCCTCCGTCGATCCGCTACAATCGCCGGCGCCCATGCGCGCCGGCGACCTCTTCCGCCTCCTCTTCGTCCTCTACTGCGCGGAGGTCGGTGTCCTGCTGCTCCTCCTCCCGTGGGGGCCGGCCTGGGACCGGGTCGCGCTGCAGCTGCCCTCCGTCGACCTGCGCTCCCTGGCCCTCTCCTCCTGGAGCCGGGGCGCGGTGACCGGCTTCGGCTCGGTCCACCTCGTCTGGGGGATCCACGACCTCAGCGCCTGGCTCCACGCCCGCCTCCGCCCGGCTGGCCGGCCCAGACTCCCATGACGACCGCGCCTCCCTTCTTCCAGAGGCAGCGCCCGGCGGGGCGTGGCCCGCACGGCCGGGGTGCGCGATGAGCCCGGTCGTCGGCCTGGGGATCGACGTGGTCGATCTCGCGCGCTTCACGCGAGCCCACGCCCGGCACGGGGCGCGACTCGAGGAGCGGATGGCCGGCGAGGGCGAGATCCGCCCCCTCGCCGGAGCCGCCCGCACGGCCCACCTCGCCGGCCTCTTCGCCGCCAAGGAGGCGGTGCTCAAGGCGCTCGGGACCGGCTGGGCGGAGGGCCTGGCCCTCCGTCAGGTGGTGGTCACGCACGCCTCCTCGGGCGCTCCGCGGGTGCTCCTGGCCGGTGCGGCGCGCCGCCGCGCGGAGGCCCTCGGGGCCGACCGCATCCACGTCTCGATCACCCACGACCGCGGCATCGCCGCCGCGGTGGCGATCCTGGAAGGGGGCGAGGGATGAACGGCACGTCTCCGCCGCCGCCCGGCCGCGCCGCCGCGCACCCACCGGCCAAGCCGCTCTATCTGCTGGTCTCCCTCGCGGTCCTGGCCCTCGACCAGTGGAGCAAGTGGCTGGTGGAGCGGCACCTGCCGCTCCACGCCGCCGAGCCGGTGATCCCCGGCGTCTTCTACCTCACTCACGTCCGCAACACCGGCGTCGCGTTCGGCCTCTTCGCGGAGCACGGGGGCGGCGGCGGGAGGCTGGCCCTGGTGCTCCTCGGCTGCGCCGCGCTGGCGGTGGTGGGGACCTACTTCTGGAAGACCCCGCGCGAGTCGAAGCTGCTGCTCGCCTCCCTCGCCCTGGTGCTCGGCGGGGCGCTCGGCAACCTCCTCGACCGCATCGCGGCCGGGGCGGTGACCGACTTCCTCGGGGTCTTCCTCGGCAGCTACCGCTGGCCCGACTTCAACGTCGCCGACAGCGCCATCTCGGTCGGCCTCGCCCTGCTCCTGCTCGAGTCGCTCCTCCCGCGGCGCGCGGAGAGGCCCGCCGTTGCCCCCGGCGAACCCCTCTCCTGAGCCGTTCCTGGCCGGCGAGGAGGACGCCGGGACCCGGATCGACCGCCTGCTCGCTTCCCGGCTCGACACGCCGCGAAACCAGGTCCAGCGCTGGATCTCGGCGGGCCGGGTGACGGTGGACGGCCGCCCGGCGCGCCCCTCGGAGCTCGTGCGAACCGGGCAGCGGATCGCCTGGGAGCCGCTCCCGCCGGCCCCTTCCGGGATCGTGCCGGAGCCGGCCGAGCTCGCGCTCCTCCACCTCGACGACGATCTGATCGCTCTCGACAAGCCCGCTGGAGTCGCCGTCCACCCCGGCGCCGGCCGGAGCACGGGCACCCTCGTCCATCGGCTCGTGGCCCGTTTCCCCGAGCTCACCGGGGTGGGTGGTCCGGGACGCCCGGGAATCGTCCACCGCCTCGACCTCGGCACGAGCGGGATCCTTCTCGTCGCCCGCAGCGGCGAGGCGTACCGGTCGCTCACGCGGGCCTTCTCGGAGCGGGCGGTCGAGAAGTGGTACCTGGCGGTGAGCTACGGCAGGCCGAAGGGAGATCGGCTCGAGATCGACCTCCCGATCGGCCGGCACCCGGTCGAGCGGAAGCGGATGGCCGTCGTCGCGCGCGGCCGCGAGGCGCACACGGAGGTGCGTCGGATCGCCTCCGGACCGCACCTGTCCCTGCTCGCCGTGCGCATCGCGACCGGCCGGACCCACCAGATCCGGGTCCACCTGCGGCAGGTGGGCCTGCCG
>JAHDVN010000206.1 GCA_023384635.1 Thermoanaerobaculia bacterium | reverse complement strand
GCTCGTCGTGTCCCGAGAGCGGGGTCACCTCCAGCACCCGGGGCCGACCGTGCGTGAGCGTCCCGGTCTTGTCAAAGGCGAAGGCACGAAGCCGCGCCGGAGCCTCGAGGAACAGCCCACCCTTGATCAGCACGCCGTGCCGCGCCGCCGCGGCGAGACCGGCGACGATTGCCACCGGCGTCGAGACCACGAGCGCGCAAGGGCAGCCGATGACCAGGAGCACGAGGGCGCGGTAGCCCCACTCGCTCCAGCTCCCGCCGGCGATGAGCGGTGGCAGCAGCCCGACCGCGAGGGCCAGGCCGAAGACCACCGGCGTGTAGATCGCGGCGAATCGATCGACCCAGCGCTCGGACGGCGAGCGCCGCGCCTGCGCTTCCTCGACCAGCCGGAGGATCTTGGCGAGCATCGTCGCCTCGGCCGCCGCGGTGGTCTCGATCTCGATCGCCCCCGACCCGTTGATCGATCCGGCAAAGACCTCGTCGCCCGGCGCCTTGTCGATCGGCCGGCTCTCGCCGGTGATCGGCGCCTGGTTCGCGGTGGATCGCCCGGCGACCACCCGCCCGTCGAGCGGCAGGCGCTCGCCCGGCCGTACCGCGATGCGCGAGCCGACCGGGACCAGGGCCGGATCAATCTCCTGTTCCCCGGCCTCGGTCACCAGCCGCGCGGTCGGCGGAACGAGGTCGAGCAGCCTGGCGATCGCGCGCCGTGCCCGGCCGATGCTCCAAGCTTCGAGCGCCAGCGAGAAGGCGAACAAGAACGACACGGTCGCGGCCTCGAACCACTCTCCGATGACGATCGCACCGGCAACGGCGATCGTCATCAGCAGGTTCATGTCCGGCCGCAACCGGCGAACGGCGAGCCACGCCTTGGGCGCCACCGTGAACAGCCCGGCGACGATGCCGAGCGCGTAGACGAGGCGGGCGGCGAGCGGGACCTCGTGACCGTCGCCCAGCCCCTCGGTACCGACCGCCACCGCCAGCCCGCCGGCAAGGAGGGCGTGAAGCGCGAAGCCGCCGAAGGCGCCCCCGCCCGATACCGCCGTCGACCAGAACCGCCGCCGTCGCAGGCGCTCGGAGGCCTCCCCACCTCCCGATTCGGCCCACGGTTCGGCGCCGAGACCGGCGCGCTTTACGGCGGCCATGATCGCCGTGTCGGGGACCGCGGCCGGCTCGGCGTCGACGGTCATCCGCCCGCGCAGCAAGTCGAAGCCGAGCCGGTCGTCGCCGCCGACGACCGGTCCGACCTCGCGCTGAAGCAGGGCGATCTCCTCGGCGCAGTCCATCCCCGTGATCTTGAAGGCGCGGGGGCGGCGCAGCGGCTCAGAGGACATGATCCCCCTCCTCGCCGGTGCGCACCCGGATCGCCCGCCCGACCTCGTGCACGAACACCTTGCCGTCGCCGGCTCGGCCGGTGCGAGCGGCCGTGACGAGCGCGGTCACGACCTGGTCGGCGAGCTCGTCGCGCACCACGACCTCGAGCTTGGTCTTGCGGGCGAAGGCGTGTCCTCCTTCGAACACCGGGTCCTCCGCCCCCGCGGCGCGCGACTGCCCCCAACCGAGAACCTGCGACACGGTGAGACCCGGGAGCTCGTCGATCGCGGCGAGAGCCCGGAGGACGTTTTCCAGCATGAACGGCTGAATGATGGCCTTGATTTCGCGCATGACGTCTCCTCGTTCGCTCTCAGATCTCGACTTCGGTTCGCCGCGCCGTGAACCAGGAGTAGACGGTCGGCAGGACGAGCAGGGTCAACAACGTCGACGTCACCAATCCGCCGATCACCACCGTCGCCAGGGGGCGCTGCACCTCGGCGCCGGCGCTGGTCGCGAGCGCCATCGGCACGAAGCCGAACGAAGCGACGAGCGCGGTCATCAGCACCGGCCGCAGTCGCACCAGGGCCCCTTCGCGCGCGGCCTCGTCCGCGCCGAGGCCGCGCTCGCGGCGCTCGACGATGTAGGAGACCAGCACTACGCCGTTCAGCACCGCGATGCCGAAGAGAGCGATGAAGCCCACCCCGGCGGAGATAGAGAACGGGTAGCCCCTCAGGGCGAGCGCCGCGATGCCCCCGCTGATCGCCAAAGGCACGTTGAGGAAGATCAGCACGGCGAGCCGCGCCGAGCTGAACGTGGTGTACAGCAAGAGGAAGATAAGCAACAGCGAGAGGGGCACGAGCAACGCGAGGCGGCGCGAGGCCGACTGGAGGTTTTCGAATTGCCCGCCCCAGTCGAGCGACCAGCCGGACGGCAGCTCGACCTCGTCCCGCACCGCCGTCTGGGCGGCGGCGATGAACGATCCGAGGTCGCGTCCGCGCACGTTCGCCTCGACGCTGATCCGCCGGCTGATGTTCTCGCGGCTGATCTGCGCCGGGCCGTCCTCGAGGGTCACGTCGGCGACCTGGGAGAGCGGCACGAGCCGCCGCGGACCGTCTTCGACCGCCGGAGGCGCCGGCACACGCAAGTCCCGGATGCGATCGAGGCTGGCGCGGGTCTCCTCTCCGAAACGCGCCTGGAGCAGGAACCGCTTCTGCCCCTCGAAGACCATTCCGGCGGGAATGCCCCCCACCGCCTCGACCACGTCGAGGATTTCCTCGGCGTGGATGCCGAGTCGTGCGGCGGCCTGCCGGTCGATACGCACGCGGAGAACCGGCAAGCCGGTCGTCTGCTCCGCCTTGACGTCGGCCGCGCCCGGCACCTTCTGGACCGCCCGGACGACCTCGTCCGCCTTCTTCTTGAGCATCGCCAGATCGTCGCCGTAGATCTGGATGGCGACGTCCGATCGCACGCCGGAGATCAGCTCGGAGACCCGGAGCTCGATCGGCTGCGAGAAACTGAAGATGGCGCCCGGCACCCGCTTCGTGACAGTCGCCTCGATCGCCTCGATGAGCTCCTCCTTGCTGCCAAACCGCCAGGACTCAGGTGGGTTCAACATGATGTAGGTGTCGCTGATCTCCACCCCCATCGGATCCGTCGCGATCTCCGCTCGCCCGGTCCGAGAAACGACAGTGTCGATCTCCTGGGCGAACTCCTCGCGCAACACCCTCTCGGTGTGGAGCGAAATCCGGTTCGACTGCTCGAGCGAGACCGACGGCAGTCGCCAGATCTGCATCGCGATCGCGCCCTCGTCGAGGCGCGGGATGAACTCGGTCCCCAGGAATGGCGTCGCCGCCAGGGAGACGAGGAAGACCAGGAGTGCGACCCCGACCGTGACCTTGCGGCGAACGAGCGCCCGGTCGAGAAGCGGCACGTAGATCCGCTTCGCCCAACGGAAGAGCCACGGCTCCTTCTCGGAGACCCGGCGGAGGAAAAGGCTCGCCAGCACCGGTATCAGGGTGAGCGCTGCGACGAGCGACGCCGCGAGGGCGAAGACCACGGTCAGGGCCATCGGCCGGAACATCTTTCCCTCGACCCCCCGGAGCGCCAGGATCGGCAGGTAGACCAGGATGATGATGCCGACCGCGAAGACCACCGGGCGGGCCACCTGGTGCGCCGCGGAGCGGACCTTCTCGAGGTGCGGGACGCCGTGCTCGCCCCGGCGCTCGTGGAGCGCCCGCACGACGTTCTCTATCATCACCACCGAGCCGTCGACGATCAGGCCGAAGTCGATCGCGCCGAGGCTCATCAGGTTTCCCGAGATCCCCAGCTCCTTCATGGCGACGAACGCCGCGAGCATCGACAGCGGGATCGCCGAGGCGACGATCAGGCCGCCGCGCAGATTGCCCAGGAGGAGCAGCAGCACGACGACGACCAGGAGCCCGCCCTCGGACAGGTTCTTCGCCACCGTCCGGATCGTCCGCCGGACGAGGTCGGTACGGTCGTAGAAGGCATCGATGGTGACGCCGTCCGGCAGCGTCGCCCCGATCGCGGCGATCTTCTCCTTCACGCGGTCGACGACCACGCGGGAGTTCTCGCCCATCAACATCATCACGATGCCGACGACGGCCTCGCCGCGACCGTCGCGGGTGACCGCCCCCTGGCGGATCAGCGGCGCCAGCTCGACCGTGGCCACGTCGGCGACGGTCACGGGCGTCCCTGCGGCGTCGTGGGCCAGCACCACGGCGCGGATGTCGGCGAGGTCGCCGAGCAGTCCCTCGCCGCGGATCAGGTACTGCTCGCCCTGGTGCTCGATGTAGCCACCGCCGACCGAGCGGTTGCTCGCCCGCAGGGCCGCGAGGATGTCTCCCACGGCGAGGCCGTGGGCGGTCAGGCGCTCGGCGTCGAGGGTAACCTGATAGGTCTTTAGCAGGCCGCCGAAGGAGTTGACTTCGACGATTCCCGGCACCGAACGGAGCTGGGTGTTGACGTACCAGTCGAGGACGGTGCGCAGCTCCATCGGCGTGTGACAGGCCTCGGTGTCGGGCCCCTCGGGCGGACAGGGGCGCTCGGCGCGGACCTCGAACTGGTAGATCTCACCGAGGCCGGTCGAGATCGGCCCCATCTCCGGCTCGCCGTAGCCCGCGGCGATCGCCTCGCGGGCCGCGCCGAGCCGCTCGCCCACCAGCTGGCGCGCCCAGTAGATGTCGGTGCCTTCCGCGAAGACGACCGTGACGACCGACAGCCCGAACTTCGAGACCGAGCGAATCCCCTCGACCCTGGGCAGACCGCTCATCGCGGCCTCTACCGGGAAGGTGACGAACCGTTCGACCTCCTCCGGTGCGAGGCCGGGGCTGTTGGTGAGGACCTGCACTTGCACGTTGGTGACATCGGGCACGGCGTCGATCGGGAGCCCGAGGGCGGAGTAGACGCCGGCGGCGGCGACCAACAGCCAGAGGGCGACGACGAGGAGGCGGTGGTCGAGCGAGAAATCGACGATGCGCCGGATCATGGCGGCCTCAGTGACCGTGCCCGCCGCCCAGCTCTTCGCGGGCGAGCTCCGACTTCACGAAGAAGGCGCCGTCGACGACGACCGGCTCACCGGCGGCGACGCCCTCGAGCACCTCGACGAACCCCTCGCCGCGGCGGCCGAGCTTCACAGTGCGCGGCTCGAACCGTCCCTCACCGAGCGCCACGAAGACGACCGAGCGAGCGCCGTCTCGTTGCACCGCCGCCTCGGGGACGGCGATCCCTTCGACGGGACCCGGCGATTCGGCGGAGGCGTGGGGATCGAAGATGCGTACCCGCGCGAACATCCCCGGCCGCAGGCGCCCGTCCGGATTCGGCACCTCGATCCTCGCCCGAGCCGTGCGCGTCTCGATCTGGACGCTACTGCCGAGATAGACCACCTCGCCTGTGAAAGGGGTGCCAGGATGGGCGTCGACCTCGACCGTGACCTCGTCGCCGAGGTGTACGCGAGCGAGGTCGCGCTCGTAGACGTCGATCCAGACCCAGAGGCGCGACAGGTCCGCGACCTGGAAGAGCTGACTCTGCGGCTCGACCATCTCGCCACGCGTCACCTCCTTGGCGACGATCGTGCCGGCGAACGGGGCGCGAACCTCGTAGATGGAGACGCGTGGCTGGTCGTAGTCGAGCTTCGCGACCTCGTCGTTGGACAGTCCGAGCAGGTGCAGCCGCTCCTCGGCGCCGCGCAGCGCCGCGTCGGCTTCGCGGGACGCGGCGCGGGCACCGAGCATCTCCTGCTCCGAGGAGACCCGCTCGCGGAAGAGCCGCTCCTCGCGCGCCAACGTCTCGCGCGCCAGCTCGGCCCGCGCGCGGCTCTGCAGGTAGTCGCCGACCGCCTGGCCGAGCTCGATCGAGTCGATGCGCGCGAGCAGCTCTCCGGTCCGGACCCGGTCACCGAGCTCGACGGGGACGGATTCCACCCGGCCGCCGACGCGGGGGCTCACGTGGGCGAAGCGCCGCTGGTCGAAGTCCACCGCGCCGGTGGTCTCGAGCTCGGCACGCAGCGGTCGGCGCTCCGCGGGTGCGGTGACGATGCCGGCGGCCGCGACGGCCTCGGGCGAGAGCGCGACGGCCTCGCCCACCTCGGGACCGTCCTCGTCGTGCTCTCCCTCGTGGCTCTCGGTTCCGGTCCCGGAATCGTCCGCGGCGGAGTCTGCCGAAGGGCCGCGTCCGCCGCAGGCGGCGAGCGCCAGGAGTACCAGCAGGGGAAGGGTCAGGGCGGGAAGGCGAAGCGCAGCGTTCATCGTGAGCTCTCCGGGGAACGGGTACGGCCGGTGTCGGGAGGGACGGGGGTGGTGCCGGTGGCCAGATCGAGCTCGATCCGCGCCAGCCAGGCGTCGGCGGCGGCCTCGATCAGCTCGCGGCGGCTGTCGATCAGCTCACGCCGGAAGACCAGGACCTCGCTGCCGCGCAACTTCCCGGCCGCGAGACCACGCTGGACGAGGTCGAGGTTCTCCTCGAGGGTTCCGGCGACCGTCTGGAGAAAGACCGCTAGGGCCCGGGAAGTCGCCTCGGCCCGACTCC
>JAHDVN010000205.1 GCA_023384635.1 Thermoanaerobaculia bacterium | reverse complement strand
GCGGCGAGGCGGACGCGGCCCGCCGCGCCGGCCCCCCGCGCCGCGCCCTCGGCGTGGGTGAGGCCGGGGCGCTCCTCCACCCGCCAGGCGTCCCCGGATCGCGCGGCGAGGTGCCGGCCGACGACCCCGAGGAAGATCTCGCGGTCGGCGAAGCCGAGCGCGCCGTACTCGGCCTTGACGGCGAGCAGGACGGTGCGGCCGCGCGGGCGCGAAGCGCCGTCGGGGGCGAAGAAGTAGGGGGCGACGAACGGCGGCACCACCGCGGGGACGAGCCCGTAGTGGCGCTCGACGATGCGCGCCACGTGCGGCATCACCGCGAGCGCCCGCTCGTAGCCGAGGGCGGGATAGCCCGCGGCGCCGCCGAGGCCGGACTCGGCGAGGAACCCCCCCTGCACGAACACCCAGCGCCGGCAGGGCCAGCCGAGGGCGGCGGCGCGCGCCGCCTCGACCTCGGGGACGACCAGGATGTCGGCCGCCGTCGGCGGCGCGTCGAGTGCGTCGAGGTGGGTGATCGGCAGGTCACGCTCGATCCAACCGAGCCGGAACGGCGCGCGCTCGTGCACCACGCGGGCGTCGAAGCCGAGCTCGCAGAGCAGCGCCACGTGCTCGTAGAGCGTCGCGGTCCCCCAGCTCGGCCGGTCGTAGTCGGGAACGAGGTAGTGGATCCGCGGCGAGGGCATGGGACGGTTCGGGGTGGCAGCGTCCGGTCAGCCCGCCGCGCCCCGCGGCGGCGCCTCCGCGAGGGCGCCGGAGGCGAGATGGGCGGCGAGCGCGTCACGCCAGTGCGGCAGCGCGTGCCCGCAGACCTCCCGATAGCGTCGGCTCTCGAGAGCCGAGTGCGCGGGCCGCAGGTTGGGACCCGGGAAGTCGGAGGTCCTGGCCGCCCGCAGGGGGGTGTCGATGCCCCGCAGCTCGAAGAGAACCTGCGTGAGCTCGTGCCAGGAGCAGCTGCCTTCGCAGGCCAGGTGGTAGAGGCCGGGCCGGTCGGCGAGGAGGAGCTCGCGCAGGGCCCGGGCGATCTCGGCCGTCGGGGTGGGCGACACGATCTCGTCGTCCACCACCCGGACCTCGGGCTGCTCGCGGGCCCGGCGGAGGATCATGGTGAGGAAATTGTCGCCCTTGGCGCGACTCGGGACGCGGCCGTAGATCGCGGAGACGCGGATCACCCAGGCGGGCGCGGCCGCCTCCGCCAGGGCCAGGTGCTCGCCGGCGAGCTTGCTCGCGCCGTAGACGCTGATCGGCCGGGGCGTGTCCTCCTCGCTGTAGGCGCGGCCCGCGCGCCCGTCGAAGACGTAGTCGGTCGAGACGAAGACCTGCCGCGCGCCGAGCTCCCGGCAGGCGCGCGCCACGTGGCGGGCGCCGAGCGCGTTGACCGCGAAGGCCCGTTCCGGCTCCTCCTCGCAGCGCCCGAGGGGATGGAAGGCGGCCGTGTTGACCACCACCTCGGGCCGCGCCGCGGCGAGCGCGTCGCGCACGGACGCCGCATCCTCGACCCGCACGGCGTCGTGGCCGAGCCTCGCGACCTCGTCGCCGGAGGCCGCGAAGTGGGCCGCGAGGTCGGTGCCCAGCTGGCCGGTGGCCCCGAGGACGGCGACTCTCACCGCGCGCCGCCCGCCGGGGGGTGCTGCTCGAGGCTCACGAAGGTCGCCAGGTTGTTGTAGCGGGGGTTGTCGAAGTCGCGGAACGTCTCCAGGTGGTCGAAGAGGTCCGCCACGATCGAGTCCACGTCGTGGCGCGGATGGAGGCCGAGCACGCGGCGCGCCTTCTCGAGGCTCACCTTGTAGCTGCGCAGGTCGTGCTCGTCCCGGATCTCGAGGTCGATGCGGCGCCCGAGGCGCCCCGAGACCGCGTCCCGGACCCGGTCGCCGAGCTCGCCCACGGTGTAGTTCTCGCTGGCGACGTTGAAGACCCCGGAGACCTCCGGCGCCGCGTCGACCGCCCGCACGTAGGCCGCCACCGCGTCCTGGATCGCCAGCACGGGCCGCCAGATCGCGGGGTTCCGCACCACGATCCGCCCCGCCTCGAGAGCGGTCCGGAACATCGTGTTCACCACGAGGTCGAGCCGCATGCGCGGGCTCCAGCCGCAGATGGTCCCCTTGCGCAGCGCGACGACCGAGAAGTCCGGGGCGGCGAGCTGGAGGCAGGCGCGCTCCCCCTGGAGCTTCGAGATGCCGTAGGGGTAGTGGCAGGAGGGGGTCTCCTCCTCGGCGCAGAGCGCGTCGATCGAGTAGCCGTAGACGGAGCAGGAGCTGCCGTAGACGAACCGCCGGGCGCCGGCGCGCCGGGCCAGGTAGGCGAGGTAGGCGGGAGCCGCGCCGTTGTGCACGAAGTTCCGGCTCGGCGAGTACTCGGCCATCGGGTCGTTGGAGACCCCGGCGAGGAAGATCACCTGCTCGGCGCCGGCCACCTCGTCCTCGCGGAGCTCGAGGATGTCCTTCTGCAGGAGCGGCACGCCGGGGGGGAGGTGGTTCCCGAACCAGAGGAGGTCCACGACCACGACGTCGTGGCCCCGCTCGAGGAGATGAGGCACGAGGAGCGAGCCGAGGTAGCCCGCCCCGCCGGCGACCAGGATCCTCACGCCGGCGGTTCCTCGGGGAACCGGAAGCGGTCCGCTTCCGGGCGCGCGAGCCAGGCGGCGAGAGTCTGGGCGCGGCGGTCCCGGTCCGAGACGAGGGGGTCCGCCAGCGGCCACGCGATGCCGATCTCGGGGTCGTCCCAGCGGATCCCGGACTCGCCCGTCGCGTTGTAGGTGCCGGTGCAGAGGTACTGGATCTCCGCCTCCTCCGAGAGGACCGCGAAGCCGCGCGCGAACCCCGCGGGAGCCCAGAGCTGGACCGGGTCGTCGGCCGCGTGCTCGCGGCCGAACCAGCGGCCGAGGCTGGGCGAGCCCTTGCGCAGGTCGACCGCGACCAGGAAGGCGCGGCCCGCGGTCACCCGCATGAGCTTGCCCATCGGCGGCTCCCACTGGAAGTGGAGGCCGCGCAGCACGCCGCGCGACGAGCGCGAGTGGTTGAGCTGGACGAACTCGGCGGGCAGGCCGAGCGGGCCGAAGAGGTCCCGGCGGTAGACCTCCATGAAGAAGCCGCGCGCGTCGCGGAAGACCTCGTGGCGGACCAGGAGGACGTCGGGCAGCGGCGTGGGCTCGAGGAAGAGGTTCATGCGAGGCGGGGAGGCGCGGTGCAGGCGCGGCCGATTCTCCCGCCCCGCCGGAGCGGAGTCAAACGCGAGAATCGCTGTGCTAGCTTTGCCGGAGCCCTCGCGGCGGCCCGCCGGAGCTCCCCATGCCCGATCTCACCTGTGTCGTCGTCCACTGGAACGTCCCCGATCTCCTGGCGGACTGCCTGGAGGGTCTGCGCGCCGAAGCGGAACGCCTCCGGCAGCGCGGTCTCGCCGTGGAGCTGGTGGTGGTCGACAGTGCCTCGCGACCCGAGGTGCGGCGCCAGCTCGAGGTCCAGACACCCGCCGACGTGCGGATTCTCTGGTCCGACGAGAACCTCGGCTATCCGCGGGCGTGCAACTGGGCCTACGACGTCTCCGACGCTCCGAGGGTCCTCCTCTCGAACCCGGACGTGCTCTACCTCCCCGGCGCCCTCGAAGCCCTGATGCGGGCCCTCGACGAGAGCCCCGCGGCGGCGCTCGCCGGGCCGGCCAGCTGGTGGGACCGGGAGCGGACCCTGCTCCTCAACCCCGGCTACGAGGAGGACGGGGAGCGGATCGAGCAGGACGCCGCCGCACGCCGGGCCGGTGCGTGGCCGGACCACGCCCTCGCCTGGCAGCGGCGGATGGCGGAGACGGCGTTCGCCGCCGAGCGGAGGCCGGTGCAGATGCTCTCGGGCGCCTGCTTGCTGGTGCGCCGCGACCTCGTCGACGCCGCGGGCGGGCTGTTCGACCCCGCGCTCTTCCTCTACTACGACGATACGGACCTCTGCCAGCGTCTCCGCGCCCATCGCATGCCGATCCTCTACGAGCCGCGGGCCGAGATCGTCCACCTCTTCAACCAGAGTCGCCGCAGCGACGTGGCCGACCGGATGGCCACCTCGCGCCGCCACTTCCTGGACAAGCACTACGGGGCCGGCGAGGCCGGGCGCCTGCTGCAGCTGGCGGCCGCGTCGGTGCCAAGGGAGGCGGAGTTCGCCGCGTGGGAGGTGCGGGATCTCGGGGTCGCGGCGCGGCCGGTGTCGTTCTCCTGGGCGGCGCCGGGTGCGAGCCTCTTCGCGCTCGGGTTGAATCCCCAGATCGTGCCCGCCGCGCTGGCGCGGTGCCCGCGGCCGGAGCTCTCGCCGTCGGCGCGGTTCTGGGAGCAGCTGACCCCGGGGCCCTACTGGGCGCGGGCCACCGACCCGGGCTCCGACCGCGTGCTGGCGTACTGGAAGTTCGTCAAGCCGTGAGCGCCGGCGAGGGGGGCGCCTCGCCCGGCCGGGGGCGCCGGCGCGCCGCCGACGGCCTCGCGGCGGTCGCCCTCCTCCTCCTGCCGTGGCTGCTCTACGGCCGCGCGCGCGAGCTCTGGTGGACCCAGGACGACTTCTTCCAGCTGCGCTTCGCCTCGCGCTTCGGCTTCGGCGAGTACCTCCTCGATCCCGAGGTCTGGCGCCAGCTCCCCAACCGCGTCCTCTCCCCCCTGCTCTTCGCCTCGTACGACCTCGACCTGGCCCTCGCCGGGCTCGACCCGGTTTTCTTCTACGGCCATCAGCTCGTCTCGCTCGGCCTCGCCGCCGCGGCTCTCTACGGGCTGCTCCGGTTCTGGCTGGCGCCCCCCTGGGCGCTCCTGGGCGGCATCGTCTTCCTGCTCGGGCCTCCCGTCGCCTCGCTGGCTCCGCTCCTGATGGTGCGCCACTACCCGGAGGCGTTGGCCCTGGCGCTGGCCTCCGCCGCCGCCTTCGTGGCCGGCGTCCGCCGGCAGGGAGGAGGGGGCCGGGCGCTCTCCGGGCTGTCGGCGGCCCTCTACCTGGCGGCTGCTCTGGCCAAGGAGATCGCGGTGCCGCTGCCGTTGCTGCTGGCGCTCCTGCCCGCGGGGAGGCTGCGGGAGCGGATTTCGCGGCTGCTCCCGCACGCGGTCGCGCTCGCCGCCTACGGGCTCTACCGGGCCTGGATGCTCGGCACGCCGCTCGGTGGCTACGGCTGGGCGGTCGCTCCGGGAGAGTGGCCCGGGCTCGCGCTGCGCCTGCCGCTCGGGATCGCCCGCGAGCTGGCCGGTCCGAGCCCCGCGGGCTGGGCGGCGCTCGCCCTGCTGGCGGGCGGGCTCGTGCTCTGGGTGGCCCGGGCGCGCGGGGGTGGGTGGCTCGTCGGCGCGGGAGGAGCCGCTGCGCTCCTGCCGATCCTCCCGGTGGCGACCGAGGTGGCTCCGCGCTTCGCCACGGCGGCCTGGCTGCTGCTGGCGGCCGGCGTCGCGCCGGTGGCGCGCCGGTTCGCCAGCGGCGGACGCGGTCCGGAGGCGGCGGGTAGGGCGCTCCGGCCCTGGGTCGCCGCTGTCCTCGCCGTCTTCCTCGCGGCGGCCTTCGTGGCCAACCGGGCGGCGTGGCGGGAGCACTTCGGCCGGGCCGCCCGCATGAGCGCGGAGAACCTGACGGTCCTGCAACTCGAGCCGGGAGAGCTGCTCCGCCAGCCGCTGGGATCGCCGGCGGCGATGGCCGAGCTCCAGCGGTTCGCGCGCGAGCACCTCGGCGCGAGGCCGCGCGGCGGCTGGTTCTACGACGACCTCTTCCTCTGCGAGACGCCGCTGCCGGTGCGCCGGCTCTGGAGCTTCGATCCGGCGACCGGACGGGCGCGCGACGTCACCGGCGAGCTCGCGGAGATCCGCCAGCGTCGCTGCGCGGCGATCCGCTGGGAGGCGCCGCTCGAGGCCGTGTTCGCGTGGCGCCGGGGGGCCCTGTTCTGGGCGCTCGGACCGCACCCCGAGGAGCCGGGAAGTGGCTACGGCCTGCTGCTGGAGGACGGCCGGTTCGCCTACGACGTCCCGCGCCGCGGCGGCTTCCACTACGGCGGCGCGCTCGCGGGTCTGCGGGTCCGCTATCGGTCGAAGGAGGGCTGGGTGACCTACTCTCCGCCGTTCGACCTCGACCCGGAGCGCGCTGCGCGGTTCACGTGGAACCGGCCGTAGCGCGCTCCGGGCCGCGACATCGCGATCCGCGCCCGCCGCTCGCGGGCGCACGAGCTCACTGGAGCTTGAAGACCACCGTCACCCGGTAGCGCACCGCGACCGGCTTCCCCTTCGCGTCCCGCGCCGGCTCGAAGCGCCACTTGGCGACCGCCTCGCGCGCCGCCGCGGTGAGGCGCGCGTCGGGGTCCTCGACCACCGCGGTCTCGCTCACCCGGCCGTCGGTCTCGATCGTCGCCTCGAGCACGACCGCTCCCTGCACCCGCTCCTTCCTCGCCTCGTCCGGGTACT
>JAHDVN010000204.1 GCA_023384635.1 Thermoanaerobaculia bacterium | reverse complement strand
GCTGAGCGTCCAGTTGCTGTCCGGCGGCAGCGTCGGCGGCGTGGGGGCGGTGGGCGTGTTCCACCAGCCGGCCCAGGAGCGCTGCTGGGAGGCCGTCTGGTCGAGCGCCGCCGGCCAGTAGTTCGTGCCGGGAACCTCGAGCGCGATCACCCCGAGCAGGACGTCACCGGGGCCGTTGAAGGTCACCGGCGCCGCCAGCGGGAAGGAGTTCCAGGCGTCGAGCGCCGAGACCGTCACGGGGAGGGTCGCCAGCAGGTTCGAGCCGACCGCCGGGTCGCTGTTGCCGGTCGTGTTCTCGTAGATCGCCAGCAGCATGTCGTCCCCGACCTGTGCCAAGCCGTCGGTGGCGAAGTAGACCTGGATCTCGTTCAGGACGATCGGGTAGAAGCTCGCAGCGGGGGTGAAGCGGTTGAGGAAGATGAACTGCGCGGTGCCGCCGATGCCGATGTTGTTCTCCTCCGCGCCGTCGTCGAGCACGAACGAGACCACCGCCTCGGGGCTGCCGGGCTGCTCGCCGATCGTCCAGGCGAGGTCGCCCTCGCCGGTGTTGCCGATCGCGAGAGCGAGCTGGGCGGTGGTGTCCGGCGCCTGGGTGTTGGCGAGCGCTAGCGGCGAGACGTCGATGTCGCCGGTGGCGACCGGCGCCTCCGAGTTCACCACCACGTCGTCGATCCGCCAGTCGTCGGCGTCGTCGCCGGTGTACCGGAAGGCGAGGTAGACCTGCTGGCCGGCGTAGGCGCTCAGGTCGATGGTGGTCTCCGTCCAGGTCGTCGCGATGTCGGCTTCCCAGAGCTCGGTGTAAGTCGCGGTGGCCGGGTTCGGGTCGGCGTCGGTCGTGATCAGGACGCCGTGATAGTCGTAGAAACTCCCCACGGAGTAGGTGTCGCGCTGCCAGAAGACGAGGCTCGAGACCCCGCCGAGAAGCGTGAGCTGCGGCGTGATCAGCCAGCCGTCCTGCGCTCCGGCCGAGCTGTACTGGTGGTAGGCCGAGGCCGCGCCGGTGTGGGGCGTGGTCGTGCTGCGCACCCACTGGGTGCCGCCACCGTCCACGTTGAAGGTGGCCCAGCCGGTGGGCGGGAACGTGGCATTCTCGAAGCCCTCGTTGATGAGCACTGCCTCCGGAACGTGCATCGAGGGCCGCGCGGCAACCAACGGGCCGGCTCCCGCGGCCGCGGCGGGCGCCAGGCCTGCGGCGAGAGTGAGCAGCACGAACAGGGCGAACACTCCGACAACTCTCTGCCTCATCGATTCCCTCCTTCGGGGATTGGATTGACCGACCGTCGAGCGAAAGGGCCCAGCGGACCCGTGGACTCCGAAAACTGTATCAGATCCATCAGGCCGCAATCCCGCCGGAGGAGGAGGAGCGCGCCGAGGCCGAAGCGGGCCGGCACCCGGCCGAGGAGCGAGGCGCCGACGGTGCCGAGGGCCGGAGTCGAGGGTCAGGTGACCGGCGCGAGTGCCGGTCTCTTCGGGCCCCGCCGGTCGCCGGAGGAGCGGCCGCGCGCGTGGCGCCAGAGCCAGGGGAGGAGGAAGCGGCGGGCCCAGGTGAAGTCGGCGGCGAGGCGCTGGAAGCGGCTCGCGGGCGGAGCCGGCGGGAGCGGCTCCCGCCACGCCACGTCCGCGTCCGGAAGGCCGAGGGCCTCGGCGAGCGCAGCGGCGATCCGCTCGTGACCGGCGGCGTTGGCGTGCAGGCGGTCCTCGCTCCAGAGGCGCGGATCGGAGGCGTCGGGCCAGGCCGCGAGGTCGGCGACGAGCACCCCGTGGGCGGCCGAGATCGCGCGCACCGCCTCGTTCAGGGCCGCGATCCGCGGCGCGATGCCGCGCGCCCAGGGGAGCACCCGGCTGGGGTCGGGAAGCGTGATGGTGAGCACCGTGGCGCCGCCCGCGACGAGCGCCCGCTGCATCGCCTCCAGGTCGGCCACGACCGCGTCGAGATCGAACCGCCGCGCCACCGCGTCGTTGGTGCCGGCGAAGAGGGTGGCGAGGTCTGGGCGCATCGCGAGCGCCGGCGCGAGCTGCTCGTCGCGGACCTGCCGCGTCCGCCTGCCGCGCACCGCGAGGTTGGCGTAGAGGAGGCCGCCCTGCGTCGCCACGACCCGTGCGGCGAGACGGTCGGCCCAGCCGCGGTAGCCGCCGCGGCCGTCCGGGTCGTCGAGCCCTTCCGTCGAGCTGTCGCCGAGGGCGACGTAGCGCGCGAAGCGCCGGGGCCGGTCCGCTCCGGCGGTCCCGGCGCCGAGCGGGCCGCGGTTCACTCGCCGTTGACCTGGTGCGTGTCGCCGAGCAGCCAGCGGGCGAGCGCGGGCAGCAGCACCAGGGCGCCGACCATGTTCATGGCGAACAGGAAGCAGAGCAGCAGGCCCATGTCGGCCTGGAACTTCAGCGGCGAGAACATCCAGGTCGCGACCCCGAGCGCCAGCGTGATGCCGGTGAAGAGGACGCCGTTGCCGGTCACCTCGAGGGTGCGGCGGTAGGCCTCGACGAGCGGCATCTTGCGCCGGTAGAAGCTGCGGAAGCGCGCGTAGATGTAGATCCCGTAGTCCACGCCGACCCCCACGCCGAGGGCCACCACGGGGAGGGTGCTCACCTTGAGCCCGATCTCGAGCCAGGCCATGAGCGCGTAGGAGAGCAGCGACACCAGCGCCAGCGGCACGACGATGCAGATGGTGGCGCGCAGCGAGCGGAAGGTGACCAGGCAGAGCAGGATCACGGCGCCGAAGACGTAGGCGAGGATCGGGAACTGTGCCGCCGCCACCGCCTCGTTGGTGGCGGCCATGACGCCGACGTTGCCGGTCGCGAGGCGGAAGGCGACCTCCGGGTTGCCGTGGCCGGCCTCGAACCGCTTCACTGCGTCCACGATGCGCGCGATCGTCTCCGCCTTGTGGTCGGCGGTGAAGAGCATTACCGGCATCACGCTGCAGTCGGAGTTGAGCAGGCCGGTGGAGGTCGGCACGTAGGTCACCGACTGGGTGAGCACCGACTGGTTGCGGGCGAGCACCTTCCACTTCGGCGAACCCTCGTTCCAGCCGGCGTTGAGCTGCCGCGCCACGCCGGGCAGGTCGATGGTGGACTGCACGCCCTCGACGTTGGCCATCTGCCAGGAGAAGTCGTCGATGGTGGTCATGATCGCGTGGTCCACGCACCCCTCGGGGCGGGTCTCGGCGATCACGTTGAGGATGTCGACGCCGATCGAGAACTTCGAGGTGATGGCCGCGCTGTCGACGTTGTAGCGCGACTCGGCGCGCAGCTCGGGCACCCCCTTGTGGAGGTCGCCGATCTGGACCTTGCGCCCCTCCCACCAGCCGAGCGCGAAGAGCGCGGCGGCGACGAGCACGATGACCGCCGCCGGCCGTGGCGCGGCGACCCGCGAGAACCAGCGCCAGAGCGGCGCCATGTGCGCGGCGCGGCGGTGGAGCCGGTCGGGGTAGTCGGCCGGGAACTTGACGTAGGAGAGGAGCACCGGGATCAGGATCAGGTTGGTGAGGATGATCACCGCCACCCCGAGGCTGGCGGTGATCGCGATCTCCTGGATGACCCGGATCTCGATCAGGAGGATGGTGAGGAAGCCGATGGTGTCGGAGGCGAGCGCGATGCCGCCGGGCACGAGGAGGCGGCGGAAGCTGTTGCGCGCCGCGGTCATGCTGTCGGCGCCGTCGAAGATCTCGGCGCCGTTGGCGCTGATCATCTGCACCGCGTGGCTCACGCCGATGGCGAAGATCAGGAACGGCACCAGGATCGACATCGGGTCCATGCCGAAGCCGAGCAGGGTGAGCAGGCCGAGCTGCCAGACCACCGCGATCACCGAGCAGCCGAGCGCGATGATCGCCAGCTTGTGCGAGTGGGAGTAGACGAAGACCAGCATCCCGGTGAGGACGAAGGCGACGAGGAAGAAGATCACCACCCGCTTCGCGCCGTCGGCGATGTCGCCCACCACCTTGGCGAAGCCGATCATCCGCACGTCGACCGGCGAGCCCGGCACGAACTCGGCGTCGAACTGCCGGCGGACCTTCTCCTCCAGCTCCCGCGAGACGGCGATGAAGTCGAGCTTCTCGCCGGTGGTCGGGTCGACCTCGAGGAGCTCGGCGCTGATGATCGCGCCGCTGAAGTCGTTGGCCACGAGGCGTCCGACGATGCCGGCCTTGAGGATGTTCGAGCGCACCTGCTCGAGCCCCTCGGGCGTGGGCTCGAAGTCGTCCGGGATGACGTTGCCGGCCGCGATGCCGTCCTCCACCACTTCCGTGTAGCGGACGTTCGGGGTGTAGACCGACTGCACGCGGCTGCGGTCGACACCGGGGAGGAAGAAGACCTCGTCGGTGGCGCGCTTGAGGGCGTCGAAGAACTCGGGCGTGAAGATGTCCCCCTCGCGGGCCATGAGCGCCACCAGCACCCGGTTCGCGCCGCCGAACTCCTGCTGGTGCTGGACGAACGTCTTCATGTACGGGTGCTCGAGCGGCAGCAGCTTGGTGAAGCCGGCGTCGACGCGCAGCTGCGAGGCCGACCAGACCATGAAGGCGGTGGTCACGGCGAAGAAGGCGATCACCCACGGCCGGTGCCGGAAGACCAGGTTCTCGAGCCAGCTCGTGAAGCGCTCTCGCGTCATCGCTCTCTTCTCCCTTCGGGTCGGGCCGTCGAATCGGTTCAGCGCGGCGGCTCGGCGTGCCGCACGCCCCCCTCGCCGAGGAGGACGAGGCCGCCGTCGCGGGCGGGCAGCAGCGCCATGGTCGCCTTGCGGTCCGGGAGCTCGCGGGCGCTGAAGGTGCGCCCGCCGTCGGCGCTCCAGAGGAGCGCGCCGGCGAGGCCGGCGATGGCGACGCGGCCGGCGCCGAGGTCGCGGCCGGCGGTCAGCGTCGCCTCGGTGCCGGTGGGGATCTCGGCCCAGCTGGCGCCCCGGTCCTCGCTCCGGAAGAGGTTGCCGCGCAGGCCGTAGGCGAGGATCGACCCGTCGGAGAGCGGCAGCACGCCGAAGAAGGAGCCGTCGTACGGCGACGGGAGCGTTGTCCAGGTGCGGCCGGCGTCGTCGGAGCGGTAGAGGTGGCCGGCCTCGGCCGCGAGGTAGAGGCTGCCGCCGCCGGCGGCGATCTGGTTGAGGTGGAAGTCGTCCTCCTCGGCCACCACTTCCGGCTCCCAGGTGGAGCCGCCGTCGCGCGTGGCGAGGAGCAGCCCGTACGCGCCCGCGGCGAAGCCGGTCTCGGCGTCGGCGAACCAGACGTCGAGCAGGGGGCGCTCCTCCTCGGGCGCGCTGTGGACGAGCTCCCAGGTGGCACCGCCGTCGCGGCTGCGGAGGATCGTCTCGTCGTGACCGACCGCCCAGGCGAGGCCGCCCTCGTGGATCCAGACTCCGGTCAGCTGGGCGCGTGTGGGAACGACGACCTGCTCCCAGGCGGTGCCGCCGTCGCGCGAGACGAGGACGTGCCCGCGCTCGCCGACCGCGATGGCGAGGCCGTCGCGGTCGGCGGCGTCGAGGAGCAGGGAGCGGACGGCGAGCGGCGCCAGGGTCGACCGTTCGCCGTCCGGCGCCGCGGCGAGCGCCGCGGCGGAGAACACCAGGAGGGCGGCGAGGAGGGCCGCGCCGCGGACGGGCATCGGGTGCCGGGACACGGTGCGGCCCCCGCCCGCCTCAGCGCACGCCTTCGCGGCGCAGCGCGTCCGGGGTGTAGTCGGCCTCGGTGCGCTTGATCGCGAAGTCGTGGACCTTGCTCTCTCCGAACAGACCCATCACGAGGTAGCGGCCGGCCTGCAGGTCGGTGTGCACCTCGGCCGAGGTCCAGACGGCCGGCACGTTGTAGAAGACCATCGGGTGGCCCTCGGAGACGCGCCAGAGCTGGTCGCGGTTGTCGTACTGGTCGACGACGAGGATCTGCCAGCTGTCCTCGTCGACGTAGAAGGTGCGCCGCTTGTAGATGTGCCGCTCGCCCGGCTTGAGCGTGGCGTCCACCACCCAGACCCGGTGCAGCTCGTAGCGCAGGTGCTGCGGGTTCATGTGCAGCGGGGTGAGGATCTCCTTGTACGGCACCTTCGGGTCCTGCAGCTTGTAGGCGTTGTACGGGACGTAGATCTCGCGCTTGCCCACCAGCTTCCAGTCGTAGCGGTCCGGGGCGCCGTTGAAGATGTCGAGCTGATCGCTGGTGCGCATGTTGTCGGCCGCGGTGCCGGGGTTGTCGTATGCCACTTGTGGCGCGCGGCGCACCCGGCGCTGGCCGGGGTTGTAGAGCCAGGCGTCGCGCGGCTGCTTGACCTGGTCGAGCGTCTCGTGCACGAGCAGGATGCCGCCGGCCAGCCGGGCCGGCGCCACCACGCGCTGCTTGAACAGGGCGAGGCGATTGCGCAGGTTCTCCTCGGTCATTCCCGGCAGGTGGTAGAGGAGCATCGTCTCCTCGTCGAACTGGACCAGCGTGTACTGGCCGCCGCGGG
>JAHDVN010000203.1:2710-6415 GCA_023384635.1 Thermoanaerobaculia bacterium | reverse complement strand
CCTCAAGCTCTTCCCCCGCGACGCCTACCTGGAGCTGCCGTTCTTCGACCACCAGCACCGCTTCCTGCCGGCGCTCTTCCAGTGCGACGGCATTCCGGTGGTGACCGTGCCCGTCCACCATCGCCCGCGCCTGGGGGGGAGATCGAAGTACGGCGTCCACAACCGACTCTGGGCCGGTCTCGCCGACCTGCTCGGCGTCTGGTGGCTCTGCCGGCGGGGCCGCCGGGCGGAGAGTCAGCCGCCGGCGGAGGCCCCCTGGTTGCCGGCCGCCGGCGCCTCGGCCCGGATGCTCGCGCACGGGAAGGAGAGACCGTGAAGCCCGCCGCTCTCGCCTGGCTGATCGTCGGCTTCTCCGGCCAGGCGCTCTTCTCGCTCCGCTTCCTCGCCCAGTGGCTGCAGAGCGAGCGGCTCCGGCGCTCGGTCGTGCCGGTCGCCTTCTGGTACTTCAGCCTCTTCGGCGGCGTGACCCTGCTCGCCTACGCCATCCACCGCCGCGACCCCGTCTTCATCGTCGGCCAGGCCACCGGCATCTTCATCTACGCCCGCAACCTGCAGCTGATCCGCCAGGAGCGCCGCACCGCCGCCGCCGGCCAAACCCGGCCCGGAGTCGCGGCTTGAGCGTCCGGGCGCCGGGAACGGCGTCCCGCGACCTGCTCCTCCTGCTCGCTCTCGGCCTCCTCGTGCTCGGCGCCGGGCTCGGCGCGAAGGAGCCGTGGCCGGCCGACGCGCCCCGGTTCACGCTGGTGGCGCGCGAGATGGTGGCGAGCGGCGACTGGCTCTTCCCGCGCCGGGGCGGGGAGCTCTACTCCGACAAGCCGCCCGTCTTCCTCTGGCTCCAGGCCGCGGCCCTCGCGGCGACCGGCTCCACGCGGCTGGCGCACCAGCTCCCCTCGCTCCTCGCCGCCCTCGGCTGCCTGGCGCTGGTGGCCGACCTCGGGCGGCGGCTGTGGGGGGGGCGGGCCGGCCTCTGGTCCGGCCTGGCTCTGCTCGCCATCGTGCAGTTCCCGCTCCAGGCGCGCTCCGGGCAGATCGACGCCACGCTCGCCTTCTTCACGACGCTCGCCCTCTACGGCCTCGCGCGGCATCTGCTGCTCGGCCCCGCCTGGGGCTGGTACGCCGCCGCCTGCGCGGCGATGGGGGTCGGCGTCCTCACCAAGGGGGTCGGGATCCTGCCCCTCCTCCTGCTCGTGCCCTGGGCCTGGGGGCGGCGCCGCGGCTGGACGGGACTGCCGCGATTTTCCGGCGGCTGGAAATGGGCGACCGGGCCGGCGCTGCTCCTGGCCGTGATCGCGGCCTGGGCGGTGCCGATGTCGCTCGCCGCCTCCGGATCGCCCGAGCTCGCGGCGTACCGCGACGACATCCTGCTGCGCCAGACCGTGGTGCGCTACGCGAAGGCGTGGACCCACACCCGCCCGCCCTGGTACTACCTCGTCGACGTCATCCCTCTCCTCTGGTTCCCGGCCACCGCCCTCCTGCCCTGGCTCGTGCCGGCGTGGCGGCGCCAGCTGCGCGAGCGCGACGGGCGGCTCCTGGTGCTCCTCGGCTGGATCGTCCTGGTGGTCGCCTTCTTCAGCCTGAGCCGCGGCAAGCGCGACGTCTACCTCCTGCCGGCGGTGCCCGCGGTCGCCCTCGCCGCCGGCCTCCACCTCCCCGCGCTCTGGCGCGCGCACGCGGCCCAGCGGACCGCCTTCGGCCTCGCCTTCGCGCTCGCGCTGCTCCCCGCGGCGGCGGCGGCCGCGGTCCTGCTCGGAAGGGTCCCGGCGAACGCCGTGCAGGCGATCGGCGACCCCCGGGGGCTGCTCGCCCCGCTCGGCACAGCGACCCTGCTCGCGGCCGCTGCCCTCCTCGTGCGGCCCCCGCGGGGGCTGCTCGCGCTCGCTCTGGCGCTCGCCGGCCTCTGGCTGCTCGCGGGCTGGTGGGTCGCGCCGCGGATCGACCCCTATCGCTCCGGGGCCCACCTGATGGCCCGCGTGGCCGCCGCGCTCCCGGCCGGCGGCGAGCTGGCGATGGTGCGGTGGCGCGAGCAGCTGCTGCTCCACGCGGATCGTCCCGTGACGCACTTCGGCTTCGCCACCCCCGGAGCGGAGCAGGCGGCGGCGGCCGCGGAGTGGCTGCGCGGCGCCCCGGCGCGGCGGGTCCTGCTCCCGCGCGAGCTCGCCGCTCCCTGCTTCGAGCCCGCGACCGGGATCGACCTCGGCACGTACCACCGCATCCAGTGGCTGCTCGCCGGACCCGCGGCGCTCGCGGCCGACTGCCGGCCAGCGACAGCGGTGCCCCGTTTCGTCAGCCCCACCCACCGGCCGCCGCCGAAGTAGCGGCCCCGCTATCATGGGCGCCGTGCGGTGCCTGATCGTCGAGGACAACGAGGACCTCGCCGCCACCCTCGCCGACTACCTGGAGAGCCGGGGGGTGGCGGCCGACGTGGCGGCCGACGGGCGCACCGCCCTGCACCTGGCGGCGCACAACGAGTACGACGTCGCGGTCCTGGACCTCGGGCTGCCGGACATCGACGGCCTGGAGGTCTGTCGCCGCCTGCGCGCCGGGCCGCGCCCCGACCTGCCGGTGCTCATGCTCACGGCGCGCGACACCGTGGACCAGCGGCTCGCGGGCTTCGCCGCCGGGACCGACGACTACCTCGTCAAGCCGTTCTCGTTGCCCGAGCTCGCGGCGCGCCTCACGGCGCTCGACCGCCGCGCGCGCGGGGAGAGCCGCGCCCGCGCGCTCGCGGTGGGCGACCTCCATCTCGACCTCGACACGCTGGCGGTGACGCGCGGCGGGGTCGCGATCCAGCTGCCTCCGATCCCCCTGAAGCTCCTCGCCCTGCTCCTGCGCAACAGCCACCGCGTGGTGCCGCGCCAGGAGCTCGAGGCCGAGATCTGGGGCGACGACCCGCCGGAGAGCGGCGTCCTCAAGGCGCACATCCACGTCCTGCGCAGGGCCATCGACCGCCCGTTCGCGGTGCCCCTGCTGCGCACCGTCCCCGGCGTCGGCTACCGGCTCGCCCTCCCGGAAGGCACGGGTCCCGCGACGTGAGCGCCCACAAGCAGCCGCTGCGCACGCGCATCGTCGTCTCGTTCGCCCTCGTGGGCGCCGTCCTCAGCACGCTCTTCGCCCTCTCGACCTTCGCCGCCGCCGCCTTCGTCGAGCGGGAGTTCGTGCGCGCGACGGTGGCCGACGAGCTCGAGTACTTCGTCGAACAGGTGGCGGAGAACCCCACGGCCGCCCCGCCGGAAAGCACCCGCTTCCGGGGCTGGCACGCCGCGGGCGACGACCGCGAGGCGATCCCCCACTGGCTGCGCGACCTCTCCCCCGGCCTGCACGAGATCGAGCACGACGGCACCTGGTACGAGGTCGCGATCGAGGACCGGGGCGAGCGTCGCTTCTTTCTCGCCTACGACGAGACCGAGGTCGAGAGGATCAAGGACATGCTGCTGCTCGTGCTCGCCGCCGGCGTCCTCGGCGTGACGTTCGTGGCCGTCTGGCTCGGCGCCTCGGTCGCCGACCGGATCGTCGCCCCGGTCACCCGTCTCGCCCGCCTCGTCCAGGCCGAGCGACCGGACGGCGGGGAGGAGCTCGCCTCCCACTTCGCGGAGGACGAGGTCGGCGCGCTGGCCCGCGCCTTCGACCACCACGACCGGCGGGTGCGCGAGCTGGTGCGGCGCGAGCAGGAGCTCACCGCCGACACCAGCCACGAGCTGCGCAACG
>JAHDVN010000203.1:0-2700 GCA_023384635.1 Thermoanaerobaculia bacterium | reverse complement strand
GGCGGAGCTGCTGCGCGAGGCGCCCGAGCTCTCGGCCGGCTCGCGGGAGCGGCTCGCGCGGATCGTGCGCGCCGCCGCCGGCCTCGGCCGCCTGAGCGGCGCCTACCTGCTGCTCGCCCGCGACCCCGGCAGCTCGACCGGCACCTGCGACGCCGGCAGCACCCTGGCCGAGATGATCGACCGCCAGCGGGAGCGCGCGGCGCGCCGCGGCTGCCGGCTCTCCCTGCGCCGCGACGCCGAGGTCGCGCTGCCCGTGCCGCCCGAAATGCTCACCATCGTCGCCGGCAACCTGATCGACAACGCGATCGTCCACGGCGGGGGTGGCGCGGTCGCCGTGACGCTCGCCGCAGACGGGCTCACGGTGCGCGACGAGGGCCCCGGCATCCCGGCCGAGGACCTGCCGCACGTCTTCGAGCGCGCCTACCGCGGCCGCGCCACCGGCGCCGAAGGCACCGGCCTCGGCCTCTCGATCGCCCGCCGCCTCGCCGAGCACTTCGGCTGGTCCCTCACCCTCGAGAGCGCCCCCGGCCAGGGCACCCTCGCCCGCCTCACCTGGGGCCCCGCCCCACGGCACCGTCCCGGCCCACGGCGGCACTGACGATTCGCACTCCGAGAACTCGAGAGGAGGCTCCCAGGAGCTCCCTGTGCTCCCCCCTCCTGCCCTGCCTGGCCGAGCGAGTGCGCGCCGCCGCCGCTTGCCTGCAGCGCCACCGCGCGCTGGAGCGCCGGCAGGCCCACTTTCTGCGCCGCGAGCAGCAGGTCCCCGAGCCGCCGCGCGCCGGGCGCCTGGGCGCTCACCAGCGCCCCTTCCACGAACCCCAGCCGCGCCTGCTCCTCGCCCGGCGCGAGCTCCAGCGTCCCGGTCCGCCGCCCCAGGGCGATGAACCGCAGCACGTCCGCCAGCTCGACGTCCTCGAGGCTCCCCGAGATCGCCATCCCGCCGACTCCAGCGAACTCGGGGCGGGAGGGTGGCGGCTACCGAAAGGAAGGGGGCTCCGTCTACCGAGAGGAGGGGGGCTCCGCCCCGGGGCCGCTTCAGCCCTCGTTCGGGATCCCCGGGACCGGCGCAGGCCGGCCGGTGAGGCTCAGCCCTTGCGCCGGCCGCCCCGCCCGCCGCGGACCTGGTTCAGCAGCTTCTCGAACTGCTTGCGGTCGATCCCCAGGGTCTGCATGTTCGTTCGGACGATGTCTTCGCCGAGCTCGGAGTCCATCTTGATGACCACCGGCCGCGCCATCCCGGGCCTGGTCATCACCAAGTGGTCACCCTTGATGCGGGCGCGCTCGCAGCCGAGAAGCAGGCAGATCTTCTCGAGCTCGCGCCAGTCGACGCGCATCGCTCAGGCGGGCGCCGGGCCCGGGCGCTCGTCGAGGAACCGCGCCGCCTGGTAGGCGGGCACCGAAACACGGAGGTCGAACTCCGCGCCGCGCACGTCCGTCTCCGCAGCGGAACGCGCGACGAGGACGCGCTCGTGACTCTCGGCGACCTCCCCCGCTCCTGTCCACGCCCGCGGCCGGAAGCCGCACTCGCGCAGCGCCTGGTCCAGGGTGCCACGCTCCACGCAGCTCTCGAACCAGAGCTCCACCGCCTCCTGCAGTGCGCGCTCTGCCCCCGCGCGGTCCTTGCCCTGCGTCGCCACGTGGACCGCCGGACAGAGCGCGATCCACCGCCGCCCCGCGCGCCGCACGAACCCGCGCAACCGGACGTCGAGGCTGATGGTCTGGTCCACCGCGTGCCACCTCCCTCGCCCAGCCGGTCCGAGGCTACCCCCCGACCGGCCAGCACCCGCATCCTACGCCGGAGCCGGGCCGCCGCGGGTGGCGATCTCTCGAGATCCGTGTTAGACCATGCTTCGGTGTCGCCGGCCCAAGAGGAACCGACTATCGAACGCATCCGCAGCAGTCTCGACCACGGCCGAGGCTCCTCGACGTCGTTCCTCCAGGCGGAAGCGATCGGAACCGCGCTGGAGCCAACGACCGTGGACCTTGGGGTCCGGAGCGCGGGATAGGACATGGAGGCACCCTCGCGCATCGCTTTCACCCTCTGGGCCAAGCGGAGCCGCGAGCGCGAGGAGGAGTTCCACCCTCTCTGCCATCACCTCCTCGATGTGGCGCAGGTAACGAGCCTCATCTGGTCCGAGCGGGTCAGTGGCTCGGTGCGATCCCGCTTCGCGGAGGAGCTCGGCCTCCGCGTGCCGGAGGCGGGAGCCTGGATCGCCTACTGGAGCGGGCTCCACGACCTCGGCAAGGCCTCCCCGGCGTTCCAGGGCAAGGTCGCGCGCGGACGCGCGCAGGCCGAGAGCGTGGGCCTCGAGTTCCCGCACCCCGCCGGGAGCGCGCCTCACGGGACGCTCACGGCTCGCGAGCTCCCGCCGCTGCTCTCGCAGTCCGACGGCTGCCCGGCGCCCTTGCCCTCGGATCTTGCTCAACGCCTCGCCACGGCAGTGGGCGGCCACCACGGGGTGTTTCCGCGCGCCGAGGAGCTGCTCTTCGCCGACCCTCGCTCTGCCGGGGGCCATCGGTGGTCGGGGGTGCGGCGGGAGATCGTCCACCTCCTCGCAGGGGCGCTCGGGCTCCGGAACCTGACCGCCCCGTCCCGAGATCCCGGCAACGCGTTCCTCTTCTTTCTCGCCGGCCTGACTTCGGTGGCCGATTGGATCGGATCGAACGAAGGGTTCTTCCCCTTTGCGGCGGACCACGATT
>JAHDVN010000202.1:4175-6427 GCA_023384635.1 Thermoanaerobaculia bacterium | reverse complement strand
TTTCATGCTCTTCTACCTCTCCGACGTCGCCACCTACCAGTACCGGCCGTACGACGGGGAGTCGGTCTACCGCGCGGTACACGGGCGGATCCGCGAGGCGCTGGCTCGGCTCCGGGAGGAACACGGCGTGGGGGAGCCGGGCGGGCCGCCGCTGGTGGCGGTCGCCCAGTCGCTCGGCTGCGCGGTCGTCTCCGACTACCTCTGGGACGCGCAGCGGGGCAAGGGGCTCTTCGCCGGGCGCGCGGTCGAGCCGTGGGAGCGGATGGCGGGGCTCGAGCTGCTCGTGACCACGGGGTGCAACATCCCGCTCTTCGTGGCGGGGCTCGAACGGATCGAGGCGATCGACCCGCCGGGGCCGGCGTTCGCGTGGTGGAACCTCTACGACCGGGACGACCCGCTCGGCTGGCCGCTCCGGCCGCTCTCGACCGGCTTCGCGAACGCCTACGACCGCCTGGTGACGGGGGACGTGGAGGTGTCGGTCGGCTGGACGCCGCTCGGGCACTCGCACTACTGGGAGGACCGGGACGTGGCGAGGTTCGTGGCGGGGAAGGTGGCGGAGGTGATGGGGGAGGGGTGAGGGCGCTCGCTTGGGGCTAACGGTCGGCCTTCGGGCGCGGCCGCCGTTGCAGGGGCGCGTCGCGACGCGCCCCTACGCGTTTGGAGCCCACCGCGACGGGTTGCCAGGTGCTCTCTACTAGGCTAATATCACCCTGATGGCGCGGGTCCTATTGACCCCCGAGGGGGCTGACGAGTTCAAGGCTCTTCCACCGGTCATCAAGGCCCGCGTGGCGGGAGTCTTCGAGCGGCTCCAGTCCTGGCCGGAAGTCTCGGGAGTCAAGTGGCTGCGTGGCGAATGGGCTGGCCATGCACGGATCCGGGTGGGGGACTGGCGCGTGGTCTTCACCTTCGTGGCACCCGACCTGATCGTGGTCCGGATCCGCCATCGGCGCGAGGTGTACGAGGAAGCGAGGAGCAGGAGATGAGTATCGCGACGATCCAGGTTCACGGCGAGGAGTTCGTGATCCTCCCCAAGAAGGAGTTCGATCGGCTCCGTGGTGTTCCGGAGGGATCCGTGGACGCCGTCGCGTTCGCGCGCGAGGCGATCGGGCGGGATCTCCGCGCGGCGCGGGAGCGGGCGGGGCTCACCCAGGCCGAGCTCGCGAAGCGGCTGCGCCGCTCGCAGGCGATGGTCAGCGCCGCCGAGAACGGCACCTTGCGGGTGGGGGAGCGGTATGTGAAGGCGGTGCTCCGGGCGTGCGGGGTGGAGGAGACGGCCTCCTGAGCGCGTCTTCTGTTGGGGCGCGTCGCGACGCGCCCCAACGGGTGAAAGGGGCCAGGCGGGACCATCCCATCTCGTGCTCCGCTAATAGAATCCTCCGCATGATCGACATCCCGAGCGACGCCCGCATCTACGTGGCTGGCCACCGGGGGCTGGTGGGGTCGGCGATCGTGCGGCGGCTGGCGCGGGAGGGGTTCACGAACCTCCTGACCGCCTCGCGCGAGGAGGTGGACCTGCGGAGCCAGTCGGCGGTGGAGGCGTGGTTCCGCGCCGAGCGGCCGGAGTACGTCTTCCTCGTAGCCGGGACAGTGGGCGGGATCCTCGCCAACTCGACGCGCCCGGCGGAGTTCCTCTACGACAACCTGATGATCCACGCCACGGTGGTGCACGCGGCGTGGCGGACGGGGGTGAAGCGGCTGCTCTACCTCGGGAGCTCGTGCATCTACCCGCGCATGGCGCCGCAGCCGATGCGCGAGGAGCACCTGCTCACCGGGCCGCTCGAGCCGACCAACGAGCCGTACGCGGTGGCGAAGATCGCGGGGATCCGGCTCTGCCAGGCGTACCGCACGCAGTACGGCTGCGACTTCATCTCGGCGATGCCGACCAACCTCTACGGCCCCGGGGACAACTTCGACCTCGTGAGCTCGCACGTGCTGCCGGCGCTGATCCGGCGTTTTCACGAGGCGAAGGAGGCGGGCGAGCGGGAGATGGTGGTCTGGGGGACGGGCGCGCCGCGGCGGGAGTTCCTGCACGTGGACGACCTCGCGGACGCCTGCCTGTTCCTGATGCGGCACTACGGGGAGGCGGAGCACGTCAACGTCGGCACCGGCGAGGAGGTGACGATCCGCGAGCTCGCCGAGGCGGTGCGCGACGCCGTGGCGCCCGGGATCGCCCTGCGCTTCGACCCGACGAAGCCCGACGGCATGCCGCGCAAGCTCCTCGACGTCGCCCGCCTCCACGCGCTCGGCTGGCA
>JAHDVN010000202.1:3042-4165 GCA_023384635.1 Thermoanaerobaculia bacterium | reverse complement strand
GTGCGGGGGTTCTGAGGGTATGGAGTCCCGGGTGGAGTGCGAACGGGAGGAGGACGGCCGCTGGCTGGCCGAGATCCCGGAGCTGCCGGGTGTCCTCGCCTATGGCTCCTCCCGTGACGAGGCGATGGCGCGAGCCCGGGTGTTGGCGCTGCAGGTGCTCGCCGAGCGTGTCGACCTCACCGAGGCGCCGCCGCGAGGCTGAAGCCGTTTCGAATCCGGTGACAGTTTACTTATATCCCTCCGACGTCCTGACCATTCCGCATGCCGGGCCGATATAAGTAAACTGTCACCAGATAGCGCCCCCGCGAGGCCTCTCCTGACCCGTCTCTCCATCGTCGTCCCCGTCTACAACGAGCGCTACCTCGTCGAGGCCTGCCTGCGGCGGGTGTTGGCGGTGGCGGTGCCGGGTGTCGACGAGGTCGAGGTCATCGTCGTGGACGACGGCTCGACCGACGGCACGGGGGCGATCCTCGACCGGCTGGCGGCGGAGTGGCCGGAGCGGATTCGGCTGCTGCGGCAGGCGAACGCGGGGAAGGGGGCGGCGCTCACGGCGGGCATCGCCGCGGCCACGGGGGATTTCATCCTCTTCCAGGATGCGGACCTCGAGTACGACCCGCGGGACATCCCGGCGCTGGTGGCGCCGCTGCTCGAGGACGCCGCGGACGCCGTCTACGGCTCGCGCTTCCTCGCCGCCGGGCGGCGGCGGGTGCTCTCGCACCGGCACTCGCTCGGCAACCGGCTGCTCACTGCGATCAGCAACTGGTGTACCGATCTCGGCCTCACCGACATGGAGACCTGCTACAAGGCGGTGAAGGCGCCGCTGCTCCAGTCGATCCCGCTCCGCTCGCGCCGCTTCGGCGTGGAGCCGGAGCTCACCGCCAAGCTCGCCAAGCGCGGGGCGGCGCTCTTCGAGGTGCCGATCAGCTACCTCGGGCGCACCTACCAGGAGGGCAAGAAGATTGGCTGGCGGGACGGCTTCGACGCCGTCTGGACGATGCTCAAGTACTGGCTGGTGGACGACGTCTACCGCGAGGACGCCTACGGATCGCGGATCCTCGGGAGCCTGGAGCGGGCGCGGCGGTTCAACGGCTGGATGGCCGCCGCGGTGCGGCCGCACGTGGGC